>JAGHDE010000146.1 GCA_021160085.1 Pseudomonadota bacterium
AGCATCCTTTGGATGTTTTGTAAAGCCTTACATTAATTTACCAGGAACGACTGATTTTAAAATTGATTGATTATATTTGTCTAATTTGTAATAATATTTAGATAAATAAAAACAAGCTAAACAATAAAGGAATCCAATGTCTTCTGAAAATCAAATTAAAGAATTTCGGGAAAAAATTAATAAGATTGACGAACAGATAATAGACCTCATATCAAAGCGGGCTTATTTAGCCCAAGATATTTGGGATATCAAAAAAAAGGAGCGAATAGAACCGTATGCTGCCAATCGAGAGAAATTAATATATCAAAGGTTAGAAAAACTCAACCAAGGCCCTCTTCCCAATGAAGACATCCAGACAATTTTTCGCGAGATTATTTCAGCATGTTTGTCACTGGAAAAATCACTGAAAATTACCTCCCTGGGACCAGAGGCCACCTTTACCCACCAGGCCGCCCTAAGCCGGTTTGGCCAAGCCCCTCAATATATCCAGATTCCCACCATTGATGGGATTTTTGGGGAGGTAGAAAAAAGACGATGTGATTATGGAGTCGTGCCAATTGAAAATTCCACTGAAGGGTCGGTCTATCGAACCCTTGATATGTTCATTGAAAGTCCTTTAAAAATTTGCGGGGAAATTTCTTTGGAAATTTCCCTCTACCTTTTGAGTTCTGCCGACAAAATCGAAAACATCAAAAAAATATATTCACACCCCCAGGCCCTGGCTCAGTGCAACCTCTGGTTAACAAACAATCTACCTGACATACCAATCCATCCGGTATCAAGCACGGCAATGGCTGCTAAAAAAGCTGCGGATGAGCCCAAGGCTGGAGCTATCGCCAGCAAAGTTTCAGCCCCAGTCTATAACTTAAAAATCCTCAAAGAAAAAATCGAAGACTATACCAATAATTTTACCCGATTCTGGGTGATCGGGCATAAAAGTCCAGAAAAAAGCGGGCACGATAAAACATCACTCATGTTTTCCATAAAACATGAGGCTGGCGCTCTCTATGAAATAATTTACCCGTTTTCAAACTATGGGATCAACATGACCAAAATTGAATCTCGACCGTTCAAGAAGCATCCCTGGGAATATTTTTTCTTTGTTGATGTGGAAGGACACATATCTGATAACAATCTAAAATCTTCTTTAAAAGAAATAAAAAAACTGGTTAACTTTATAAAAGTTTTAGGATCTTATCCCCGTAGTGTATAAACGAAAAGCTGAAAAAACAGAAAAATGAAAGTTCAGAGGACATAACAGGATGACAAACGTCAAACAATTGGTAAGCGATGGAATCAAAAAAATCACTCCCTATGTTCCGGGAAAGCCACTGGAAGAATTAGAGCGGGAATATGGAATAGCAGGCGCGATCAAAATGGCTTCCAATGAAAACCCTTTAGGGCCTTCTCCAAAGGCTGTAAAGGCCATAGAAAATCATCTAAGCACCATCCATCGGTACCCTGACGCTAACAGTAACGCACTCAAGGAAATGCTATCAAAAAAACTTGGGGTTTCTCAAGAGTCTATTATACCGGCTAATGGTTCCAATGAAATTATTGAATTCTCTCTTAAAGCTTTCCTGAGACCGGGATATGAAGTTATAATACCAGAACCGACATTTTCTCTTTATACCAAATTTACCCAGGCCATGGATGGAATTCCGGTCAAGGTTCCATTGAAAAAATTCTCGGTTGATTTAAAATCTGTTAGAGAAAAAATCGGGCCCAAAACACGCATTATCTTTATTAATAATCCCAATAATCCCACTGGCACCATAATTAAAAAAAATGAGTTTGAAGATTTCCTTCACTCCATCCCGGAAAGTATAGTTATTATTTTAGATGAAGCTTATGGAGAGTTTGTCACCGACCCTGATTTCCCGCGAGGTGATTGTTATCTAAATGGTCCTCGATGGATCATAACAATGAGAACGTTTTCCAAGGTTTATGGATTAGCGGGATTGCGGATAGGCTATGGACTGGCATCCCGAGAGCTGACTCACTATCTAAATAAGATTCGCCAGCCTTTTAATGTTAATTCCCTGGCACAGGCAGCAGCATGTGCGGCTTTAGATGACGACCAACATCTCAAAAAAACTCTTCGGATTGTTGCCGAAGGCCTGAACTATCTTTACCAAAACCTTGATCAGTTGAAGTTAGAATATATCCCGACTCAGGCGAATTATTTAATGGTAAAAGTGGGCGACAATTGCGACAAAGTGTACGAGCTAATGCTTAGAGAAGGCGTTATTGTGAGACCATTAAGTTCCTTTGGCTTTTCTGAATATATCCGGGTTAGTGTGGGGAACCAGCAGGAAAATGAACGATTCATCGCCTCCTTAAAAAAAGTTCTTCAATATTCTAACTAATTGAAACAATGACTGTTTTTAATAAGGCAACAATAATAGGGGTCGGCCTGATTGGAGGGTCGCTTGCTCTTGCCGCTCGTGAAAAAGGGCTGTTCAATCATATAATTGGAATTGGTCGAACACCTGACAACATACGAAAGGCTAAAGAATTAGGAGTGATAGACGATTATACCGTCGATCTTACCCAAGGGGTAAAAGATGCTGACCTGGTCATAATAGCCACTCCAGTAGGCACTATTGTCTCTTTGATTGAAAAGATGCTTCCTTATCTTAAAAAAGGAGCAATAATTACCGACGTTGGCAGTGTTAAAGAGGAAATTACAAACAGGGTCGATGACTTTCATTTATCCACCGTTAACTTTGTGGGTGGCCACCCTATTGCCGGAACAGAAAACTCCGGTGTAGAAGCAGCCTTTCCTGATCTGTTCAAAGGAAAAAAATGTTGCCTTACCCCCTCAAAACAAACCAATCCTTCTGCACTGAAAAAAATTAAAGATTTATGGACCGCGGTTGGTTCTGAAGTGATTCTTATGGAAAGTGCAGTTCATGACAGAACTTTAGGGGCTGTCAGCCACCTCCCACATTTTATCGCTTTCAGCCTGGTTAATTTTCTCAACGACATTGACCAGTCCAAGGAAAGGATATTTGATTTTTCAGCCGGGGGGTTAAAAGACATTACCCGAATAGCTGCCAGCCACCCGGTCATGTGGAAGGATATTGCATTAATGAACAAAACTCAAATTGTGGATATTATAGAAAAGTATCAGAAAGAACTTAACTCTTTTAAAAAGCTTATAAAAAAAGAAGATTCAAATGGCTTGTTTCAAAAAGTCCAGAAAGCACGTAATATTCAGCGAAATATCATCGGGAAAACTTGATTTTGAAATTTGTTCCGCATTTCTCTCTGCGTTTTACGATTGGACAAAATAAAAAGCAAGGGTGATAGGAGGGTTGGATAAAAAGTTTGACAAATTGTTTAAAAATATATTATTCTATATATTTATTTTAAATTATTTATACAATTACAAAATTAATAAATGAAGAGCATCACCGTTCATAAAAAAAAGTGCTTAAAAGGGGAATTTTATCCTCCGGGAGACAAGTCGATTTCCCATCGGACTATAATGCTGGGTTCCATAGCTGATGGCAAAACCCATCTGACCAATTTTTGCTCTGGCGAAGACACGTTACGAACAGTTCAAGCATTCCAATCATTAGGAATAAAAATAGAGAGAAACGGAACTGAGCACACTGTTTGGGGGAAAGGTTTAAATGGTCTCCAAGAGCCACAGAATATTATTGATGCTGGAAATTCGGGAACAACCGTCCGCTTGATAACGGGACTGCTTAGTGGCCAAAACTTCTTTTCGGCCATTACCGGCGATGCTTCCCTTCGTAGTCGACCGATGAAACGAATAACCGATCCCATGAGAGCTATGGGAGCAAAGATTGATGGCCGAGGTGATGGTAATTTTGTGCCTCTCTCTATTCGGGGGGGCGCGCTTTCACCCATTCAATACCAACTGCCAGTTGCAAGCGCTCAGGTAAAATCAGCCATACTTTTAGGGGGGCTCTATGCTGACGGCATTACCGAAATTACAGAGCCGGTTCCATCAAGAGACCATACCGAAAGGATGTTATCGTCTATGGGGGCAACCATCGAAAGAGAAAAAACCACTGTCCGAATAAAAGGTTCCCCCCATTTAAAACCTTTCTCTTTCCGGATTCCTGGTGATATCTCATCTGCTGCCTTCTTAATTGTGGGTGCTATCCTTCTTCCTGGTTCTCATATTGTAATTCGCAAAGTAGGTGTAAACCTCCTTCGAACGGGAATTTTAGAAATATTAAAACAGATGGGAGCAAACATCGAAGTCATAAACCCTGAAGAGGAATGCGGCGAGCTGACGGCTGATGTAGTTGTAAAATCGTCATCTCTCAAGGGTGTGAATATTACTGGAGATATTATTCCCCGGACCATTGACGAAATTCCAGTTGTAGCTGTTGCTGCTGCCCACGCTGAAGGAACAACCATTATACGAAATGCAAAAGAATTAAGGGTAAAAGAGACCGATCGAATAGCTGCGGTCGTAAAAGGGCTGAAAAAATTTGGTGTCAAAGTGGAAGAGCTGAGCGATGGCATGGCAATCACCGGACAGAAAGAGCTTAAGGGGGCATCCGTTTTTAGTTACGGGGATCACCGCATTGCCATGGCCTTTATCATTGCAGGTTTAACCGCTTCTGAAGAAACAACTGTTGTGGATACAGAACCAATTGAGACTTCTTTTCCTCAATTTATGGAATCATTGGATTCACTATTAGAATAATGATGCCGGTTATAACCATAGATGGGCCATCAGGGGCGGGAAAAAGCACTGTCAGTCGTAAACTGGCAACTATTTTGGGATATAAGTATATTGATTCAGGAGCCTTATACCGAATTGTGGCACTGGAAACAATGCGCCGGCACATTGACGAAAACGATGATACCGCTCTTGCCCAAATTTGCAACAACATAGAAGTAACATTTTTTAATGCCAACGGAAAACAGAAAATTATTTGCGGGGGGCACGATATTTCTGGTTTGATCCGCAAACCAGAAATAAGCATGCTTGCTTCCCGGTTGTCAGCCCGAAAGATTACCCGGGATTATCTTACCGCTTTACAGAGAAAAATGGCTGAGAATGAAAAGATAGTTTTGGAAGGAAGAGATGCAGGAACAGTGGTGTTTCCTTATGCAAAAATAAAGTTTTTTTTAGATGCCACCCCTGAAGAACGCGGGAAACGGAGATTTGAAGAATTAACCCTAAAGGGGTTGCAAGTAGATTTAAAACAAATAACCCAGGATATAATTAAAAGAGATAATAATGACAGGTCACGGCGTTATGCTCCGTTGCTGCCAGCGTCAGATGCTGTGATCATAGATTCTACTGCAATGACCATTGATGAGGTCGTTGCAAGAATGATACAAACCATAAAACAAAAAAATGAGGAGTACAGTTGAATGGATAATACCGAAGCCCCTATCCAGGAAAAAGAGATGCAGCCAGAAATTAAGCAGTCCGATAAGCCGAAAAATGAACCGGAAGAATCCTACGAAATGATGACCCAGCTTTATGAAGAAACCCTAAAAGATATTCAAGAAGGAGAGGTCGTTAAGGGAACAGTCATCAAGATTACGCCGGATTACGTTCTGGTTGATGTGGGATATAAATCAGAAGGCCAAATCTCAACCAATGAATTTAAAAATGAAGAAAGAGAGATCCTGGTAAAAGAAGGTGATCAGATAGATGTTCTCTTGGAAAAGAGGGAAGATGACGAAGGACTGATTGTACTCTCAAAAACTAAAGCTGATCAGGCTAAGGTATGGGATCTAATTGGAAAAGCCTCCGAAAATAATGAGTTGGTGGAAGGCAAAATACTCTCCCGAATAAAAGGTGGCCTTTCAGTTGACATTGGAGTAAAAGCATTTCTTCCTGGTTCTCAGATCGACCTTCACCCTATCCAAGACATGGATAAATTGCTTGGACAAACATTTAAATTTAAAGTTCTTAAGTTTAACAAAAAAAGAGGAAATATTGTAATTTCCCGGCGAGCTATTCTGGAAAAAGAACGAGAAAGCCAACGAGCAGAGACCTTTGAAAAGTTAGAAGAAGGAAGCATTGTTGAGGGAGTAATCAAAAACATCACCGATTACGGGGTATTTATTGATCTGGGAGGAGTCGACGGGCTCTTGCATATTACAGATATGTCATGGGGACGGGTAAATCATCCATCAGAGCTGTTTTCCCTCGGCGCCACGATCTCGGTAAAAGTAATTAATATGGATAAAGAGAAAGGCCGGGTTTCTTTAGGATTAAAACAAATGATCCCTGATCCTTGGATCAATGCTGAAAAAACATACCCCGTTGGTAAACGAGTAACTGGTAAAGTAGTAAGCATTACCAGTTATGGCATTTTTATGGAGCTGGAAAAGGGAATTGAGGGGCTTATCCATATTTCGGAAATATCCTGGACAAGGAAAATTCGCCATCCTTCACAAATAGTCTGTTTGAATGATGAGGTTGAAGGAGTTGTTCTTAGTGCAGACAGTTCAAAAAGAAGAACTTCTTTAGGCATAAAGCAGTTAGAACCTAATCCGTGGACTCTCGTCAAAGAAAAATACCCGGTGGGAACAATTATTGAGGGAACTATTAAAAATATCACCGATTTTGGTTTGTTTGTGGGCATTGATGAGGGTATTGATGGTTTGATACACATTTCTGATTTTTCCTGGACAAAGAAAATCAAACATCCTGCCGAATTATATAAAAAAGGAGAAAAAGTCCAGGCTATTGTACTCAATATTGATGAAAGGAATGAACGCTTTTCTATCGGAATCAAACAGCTTGAAAAAGATCCCTGGGAGGGTATTGACCAAAAGTATTCTTCTGGACAACTGGTTGAAGGAAAAGTTACCAATATTACTGCATTTGGTATATTTCTGGAGTTGTCTACAGGAATCGAAGGCCTTATTCACATTTCCGAAATCGATAAATCTAAAGCGGAAAAAATTTCTGAGCTTATTAAGATAGGAGATTCGCTAAAAGCTCTCATTATCAATATAGACGAGCGGGGGAAAAAAATCGGGTTAAGCCTAAAAGAACTCGAAAAAAATAGTGAAAAATCTGAAGCCAAAAAATATATATATCAACAAACATCAACCGAGGCATCATTAGGAGAAATATTAGAGAACAAGGTGCCAGGGTTTCCCAATGCTGAAAAAAAAGAACCCGAAGAACCATCGGCCTCTGACAGTTCCATCGAAAAACTTGAAACAAAATTAAGTCAAGAAGACTCTGAAGAGGCTGAAGCTAAACCTGAGAATGAAGCTGAAGCTAAACCTGAGGCTGAAGCTAAGGCAGCCTCTTTAACTGAACCGGCGGACATATCTTCCGAGGATTCAATTGACTCAGAGTCAGCGGAAAAAAAATAATAGCTATCGTTGTAACCAAAAACAATAAATGATAACCAGAAAGCATCCCATTATTAGGGGCCTTGTTGGGTTAATTTTAGCATTGGCTATATTTTTCTTTTCGGTGCTTGTTCTTTCGTCTCTGATGGGAAGCGATAAAGAATTTTTACCTTCCGAAAAAATTGCGGTTGTTCCTGTTAATGGAATAATAATCGATTCTCAAACCATTATTGACCAGCTCCGTAAATTTAAAAAAAACAGCAATGTTAAGGCTGTGGTGGTTCGCATCGACTCACCCGGAGGAGGAGTGGGGCCATCCCAGGAAATATATGAAGAAATCAAAAAGGTCCGAAAAGAAAAAACGGTAGTTGCTTCCATTGGATCGATTGGCGCTTCCGGAGGTTATTATGTAGCCTGTGCCGCCAATAAAATCATGGCTAATCCTGGAACAATTATCGGCAGCATTGCTGTTATTGTACAATATACCAATATAGCGGAGTTGATGGAAAAAATCGGACTCAAGGGTATCGTTATCAAGAGCGGAAAATATAAAGATATCATGTCTCCTCTTCGGGATATTGACAAAGAAGAGAGAGAGTTGATTCAAAACGTAATTGACGATATCCATAACCAGTTTGTTTCTTCGGTTGCCGAGGAAAGGCATTTGGAAAAAGCAACGGTGGAGGCAATAGCTGATGGCAGAATTTTTACCGGCCTTCAGGCTAAAGAGATAGGACTGATCGATGAGATTGGGACCTTTTATGACGCCATTGATATGGCTGCTGAAATGGCTGGTATTGAAGGAGAGCCAAAAATTATATACCCTGAAAAAAAGTTTTCGTTTTCTGACTACTTCTTCGAAAAAGCTTCCCGAAAATTAGGTGAAATACTCTGTTCCCCCTATCGGTTTAGCTACTTGTCCGCTTTTAAACATGATTAAAATCCACCATACCCTCTTATCTGCCTTTGGCCCCCAGAACTGGTGGCCGGCAGATACCCCTGAAGAAGTTCTCTTTGGTACGATATTAACCCAAAACACAAGCTGGAAAAATGCTAAAAATGCTATTTCTGCCTTGAAGACTGCCGGCAAGTTGAATTTTGAAGCGGTCTCTCAAATGGGCTTGGATGAGCTCGCACTATTGGTAAAGCCGGCAAGATTTCTAAACCAAAAAGCTAAAGCATTAAAAGTATTTGCAGACTATTTTGGAAACAACTATAATTTCAGCCTTGAAAAAATGAGGGGGGTAAATTATTTGGTTGTGAGAAATGAACTTCTAAACCTTCATCGAATAGGTCCCGAGACTGCGGACAGTATGCTTTTATATGCTTTGGAAAAACCTGTTTTTGTCATAGATGCTTATACTAAAAGAATTTTCAGCAGGCATGGTTTCATAAAAAAGGAAGCCTCGTATGATGCTATCCAGAAATTCTTTATGGACAACCTTCCGAAAGATGTAAAGCTTTATAACGAATTTCATGCATTGATTGTCCGCACTGGATATCTGTTCTGCAAACCAAAACCATTGTGTGACCACTGCCCATTATTAAACAGCAAAATTCAGTTACACAGGACGCAGGAGGAAAATTTTGACTGAATTAAAATATGGTGAAAAAGCAAT
>JAGHDE010000166.1 GCA_021160085.1 Pseudomonadota bacterium
ACCGCAGTGTATAAACTCGTTTCAACTCGGACTTCTTTCTCGGGGATCGTGACTGACGACAGCGGAGGAGAAGCTGCTCCTTTTTTCTCCAGGACAAGGGCATCTTTATCCAAATGGAATGGTTCTGCCTCAGAAGGGGATAGATCCTCCTCAGTTTCTAATTGCGGTGAAGTCGGTCTCTCAGGAGGAGAAAAATAAGCCTGAAAAAAATAAAGAACCAATAAAGAAAGAACGACCGCAAACAGGGCCTTTTTCTCCATCATCTTCTATCTCTCTTTAGAATTAACATTTATATTTGATACTGTTTTTCTGTTTTTTGCCGGTGGCACCGGATCCCATCCACCAGGATGAAATGGATGACATTTCAGGATACGGATTAAACCCAATCCTATCCCCTCCAACATCCCATGCGACTTAATGGCAAGAATGGTATAGGTTGAACAGGAAGGAACAAACCGACATCTGGGAAGAAATAAGGGTGAAATAAATAATTGGTAGGCTCTTATAAAACCTATTATAACATGCTTCATAAAAATATAAATTAATCCACTGGCAACCGCTGAAAAAATCCTAACATTTCTTCGGAAAGGGTAGAGTAGTTAATCTGAGATGAACCTGGTTTGGCGATAAATAAAATATCACTCGCTTCTGGCAGTTGACCCTTATTTAACCGAAAAAATTCCCGCAGTAAGCGTTTTACCCGGTTCCTTTTAACCGCTCCTCCGACTTTTTTACTAACTGACACCCCCAACCTCTGTAAACCTTGATTGTTCTGGTAAATAATAACGATAAAATTCCGAGTAATATAGCGGGCGCCATTCTTGAAAATTATTTGAAATTCTGTTTTTTTTGTTACCCGTTCTCTTTTTCTTAACCTAAAATTTCCCATCAAGAAATTTTTATCGGTATAACTGTGTGGCAGTCATTTTGAAAAATGGAGGAATTATGGTGAAGTTTACGAACGTACAGCTTGTGGCCGTAACGGGGCTATGCACCTTAGGACTAAACTGTTAACCTCTTTCGCCCTTTTTCCCTGCGCCGTTTTAAAATTAACCTTCCCGACTTTGTTTTCATTCTTCCCCTGAACCCATGTTTTCGTTTACGGCGTAAATTGCTCGGTTGATATGTTCTTTTCATCTTTTTACTCCCAAAATTTACTAATTTTTATTCTTTTTTTGTTTTTTGTCAAGCAAAATTTCTTTTCCCCCTTTTTACGAATTGTATTGTTACAATTACAATAAAACCACAGACGAATTCTTTGTCCGACTAATCCTTTTTCAGTTTCACCACCCAGGCCCCATCTTCAATTATTTTCGGACCTTTCTTTCCCCCGATCTGAAGATCTCCGTTCCTTAAAAAAATGAATTCATTACCATCTATTGATTTTATGTTTACATCAACAATCTTGTCTGACGATGAAAGAAAAGGGAATTGAGCATACGAATAGTCGGGAGGAGCAAAAAAAGCTATTTTAATGAGACAAACAGCTATAATGGTAATCACTATTTTGATGTAGAAATCTATTTTCATCTTCGTTTACCCCCTTGTGTAAAAAAACCTTTTTACTGATTCTTTCTAAAATACGCGAATTCAAGGAACAACATCTCTATCCCGCTATTCTTTCAAAGGCATTGCTTCCTCGATCAGCATCACCGGAATATCATCTTTGACAAAATAGATAAGCTTGCAGTGCCGGCAGATAAGTTGCTGCTTTTCTTCATCATACTCAAGCTCGCCGGTACAACCCGGTTCCCTCACACACTTGGGACATGCTAAAATATCCAGTAAATTTCTACTTAACGCCATGACATTTCTCCTGTTATGCTATAACTTCTTGTCTGCTTAAATTAGACAGATAGGGCTGAGTTGCTTCCCATACTTCTCTTACTGAAATTTCTGTCATACACTTATTAAAAAAGCACTTACGCCGAAAACAGGGGCGGCACTCTATTGGCCTAACAATCACTCTATGAATATCGCCATAGGGTCCTGTGCGTGAAGGATCGGTGGGGCCAAACAAGGCAACGACTGGTCTCCCCAAGGCTGCGGCTAAGTGCATGGGCCCGGAATCCGGAACAACAACAACATCTGCCTGGGTCTGGAGAAAAGCTAATTCCTTCAGCTTTAATTCTCCGGCAGTATTAATCCCTGGAAACCTCATCTGTTTTGCAACCCTTCTGATCAAAGAGCGGTCTTGCCGACTCCCCGTAAAAATTACCTGAGCATAATTCTTGTCATATAAAAGATCCCCCAACATAGCCCACTTTTTTTCCACCCACAGTTTTGATTCCCATCGGGTCCCGGGATGTAAGATCACGATAGGGTTGTTAAAGGTTATTCCTTTCAACTGGAAAAATTTTGCTATCCGTTCTCGTTGCTCCTGCTGAATGGAAATAAAAAATTCAGGAGACTGACAGGAACATCCTAATGAGTTGAGAAGGAAAATATATCTGTCAACCGCATGCAAAGAAGCAACAGGATAAGGAACCTTTTCATTTAAAAAAAGATGGCTTTTTTCCCTTCCCGGATAAAACCCTCGTTTTCGTTTCCCCCGGGAAATACCTACCAATATCCCACTCTTGAGCAATCCTTGAAAATCTATAACCAGATCATATGAATAAAAACGAAGCTCCTTGATAAAATTGGCTGTCTCATAAACAGTTTGGGCCAGTCTTCGATAATTGGCGCCCCCGCTCAACCATCTCTTTTTACGAAAAACTATAATGTTATCAATTAGTGGATGACCAACAACAAGTTCAGCTGATTCCTCCTCTATCAACCAGGTAATATGGGCATCAGGATATTTCTTTCTAAGAAGAAAAAGGGCTGGCAGGGTTTGAATTACATCCCCTAACGAGCTTAATTTAACGATGAGAATTCTCATTCTTTCCTTTTCCGATATCTTTAGTTACCCACCGCACCGCCATCAAAAGATCTGAAGCTACATAAACCGGATTTTTTTTCGGATTCCGGGATTCTATTTTTTTAACCTCCTCTTTTCCATAACCGGATAATACTATAATCCCTTTCATTCCTCCATTCCCGGCAGTTTCCACATCTTTCATCGTATCCCCGATCAGATACGAACGACTGAGGTCAATATTCATATCCCGGGCCGCCTTCTTAAGCATGCCTGTCTTTGGCTTTCGGCAAAAACAATTCTTTCGATATCTTTCATCACCGTGCTCGGGATGGTGAGGACAATAATAAATCCTGTTTAAAAAGGCCCCTTCTTTTTGCAATGCTTCCTGGAGTCGCTCATGAACCTTTCTAACCAGATCTTCAGAAAACAATCCTCTGGCAACTCCTGACTGATTAGTAACAACAACTGTCATGATTCCCTTTTGATTGAGGAATCTAATGGCTCTTCCCGCCCCTGGTAAAAGCTCCATATCTTCCAACCGAGAGAGATATCCCACCTCTTTAATGATTGTACCATCCCGATCAAAAAATACTGCAACTCTTCCGTTTTTCGTCATGAGAAAAAATGAACTACCCCGCAGCAAGCTGCGGGGTACAAATAGATCATTCCCGCTGGAGTTCGCCCCGCGAATTCCCGTTTTCACGGGAATGGCAAACAAGGAGAGGGATGACATTAACAAACCAAGCTTCGGGGGATTCAACTCAAAGTGATTAAATTACTCCCTAATAAAAAAAGTCTGATTTTAAAAAAAGTAGGCGTATCCAATCCAGAAATTATTCATATTCAATCCGGTGTTGTTTTCATAAAGACCGGCGTTAGAAATATGCTGCAATCGATATTCACCCCGAATGGCCGTATTTTTGCTGATAAAATACTGAATCCCCAAACCAGCCTGAGAAGAAAAATTAAAGTCATTCGGAAAGTTATGCATCTCCAGGTTGGTATGCAAAATCCCTGCTCCCGCCTGAACATAGGGCACCAGACGTTTCCCGGCAAGAAAGTTATAACGGATTAATCCCGTTGCCCCGATGGAATATTTGCGCTGTCCATGAAACAGATAGCTCAGGCTCCCTTCCACCAGATATTCCCAATTCCCCCGGTAAAAAGACTTACCCTTGGGGTCAGTAAAAACGCATCCCCAGTGCAAATTGAGCGGCACGCTTTCTACGTAACGTTCCGCATCCCTGGAAAATCCATAGCCGGTGGATATTCCAATTTCCCGGGTCCCCTTTTCTAAATAATTAACATTATCTTCCGACAAAGAAATTTGGGGGAATGCCAGAAAACCGATAAACAACAAAACAAACGCCACTGTATCCTTTTTACTCCTCATGCTTTCCTCCTTTGCTTTTTTGTTTCGAATAAAAACTTAAATATTAATTTTAGACGGAATAAAATTTTGTTTATACTAAAATATTGGTAGTGTAGAAAAAGAGAGACC
>JAGHDE010000268.1 GCA_021160085.1 Pseudomonadota bacterium
CACAAAGGAGATTTGCATTGAAAATGAGATTGGGGTCGGTATTATAAATTTCACCGCCAAATGCGTAAATTGTTTCATATTCGGGGCCTTCCCAAACTCTTCCCTTAAAATCGCCCTCACCGATTTTGATAATATTTCCACACCGGGTTGTGCAAGCGTAACAACCATAATCTCCGGTTTTAAATAGTTCAAGGGCTTCACCGGAAATCTTTTCTACGCCCGGCAGTGACCCTTCCTGAAAATTTTTAACCGGAAAAATTCCCTTTTTCTCCATGCCGGTGGTCATAAAGGTTGTTCCGAAACGGGTCAGTTTTTTTCTTCGGTCGTGTCCTTTTAAAATGTGATTGTGAGCTTTGACAGTGGCAAAAAAACTTGCCTTGTCTGCCGGGATCAGAGGTGAACCGTTTCCCAGTACCACAACTGCTTTTAGATTTTTAGAGCCCATAACAGCACCGACTCCGCCCCGGGCTGCAGTTCTTTGTTCATGGACGATGGCAGAGAAAAGGACGAGGTTTTCTCCAGCGGGCCCGATGCAGGCTATCCGCGCTTTACTGCCATAAATTTTCTGGAGTTTTTGCTGGGTTTTTTCCGTATCCAGGCCCCATAAATCAGAAGCATCTATTACTTTTACATCTTTTCCATCAATCAGTATGTAGGATGCAGAAGATGACTTGCCCTCAACGACAAGGTATTCATACTTCTCATTTTTTAAAGCGGCGCCAAAATTGCCGCCGCAGACGGATCGCATATACGTTCCCGTGCTTGGGCTTTTCGTAATTACCATCCACCTTGAGAATCCGGGAGCTACGCTTCCACCGAGAACTCCCGCTGCAAAAATAAGTTTATTAGATGGGCTTAAGGCATCAATTCCGGGTTTCAAATTATTATAGAGATAATTGATGCCGAGCCCTCTTCCGCCAATAAATGCATTTTTGTCAGCGGCCGTAACTTCGCCGATACTGCTATTGCCTGAAGAGAGGTTAACTTTAAGAAATCTTCCTGTGAACGTAGACATCTGCTCTCCTTCTATGTTGCATCATTGGTCGAGATACTGAAAACCAGTGAGTCTCTTTTTGCACGAAGGCAAAAAGAGACTCACTTTTAGATGTTCATAAGTCTTTTTCTACTCAAGGATATAAATAGCTCCATTGAGGGCATCAACCTTAATCCTTTGGCCGGTTTTAATCTTTTCACATGCGACAAAGCTATTGATGATAGTTGGAACACCATACTCACGACCAATAATTGCAGTATGAGAGAGGGTTCCTCCACGGTCTCCGATAACCGCAGCAACGATGCCGAATGCCGGTGTCCAGGAGGGGTCTGTGCCCGGACATACCAGGATTTCACCCGGTTTCAGTTTGCTTAGATCCTCGTAATTGATAACCACTCTTGCCAGGCCTTCAGCGATTCCGGGACAACCGCAAATACCTCTGATATCAGCATTGATTTCCGGGTTGTCAACCGGAAATTCTCCAATGATAATTTTAATGGCTATGGGATCTAATGAGGGCAACATATCTTCACCAACAGCTTCTTGCATGCCCCCGGGACGGTCTGTATAAACCGGTGGCCGGAATTCACCTTCGGTCTCAAACTTTTTAACCCAGCCTTCCCATTCAATTCGCCGCCGTCTGGTTACCCATCGAAAATCATTTACGTGGGGTAGAAGAACAGCACTTTCCATTTCCATCGGGTTCATCATAAATACATCGTCGGGGCGGTCAATAGCACCATTATCAGCGAGCCATTTGCCGATGGCCAGATATCCACGGCGCATCAATGCCTGTACCGTCATCTCACAGAAAAGATCGTGTTCTTCACTGTAACTGGTAGCATATTGGGCCAGATTTATAAGGGCCATGAACCATCCTCGATCTTGTTCCGGTAGCCGATCGAGCATGGTTTTTACGGCTTTCTCTCTTTTAACCGATATGTCTTGGCGTTTCTCATCCAAGATGTATACGTCTCTTGCGGCCGAACCCGTTATAATATGGTTCTGCATGATTCTTAGAGGGATAGTCGGTTCTTCCAGCCAGTAGGGATCAACAAGATCGTTCATCCGTACCATTCGCCACCCACGAATTTGCAGAAACTCATTAAATTCTTTCAGCCATTTTTGCCCATTGTCAGTTTCTTCCAATTTAGGCATAACATCTTTAATGTCATTTTCTTTGAAAATTGCTTCGAGGCCTAATTTCACGGCCTGTTTGCTTAGTTGCCAGACCTCTTTATCAATTTGATAAATCTCATTGTCAAATCCCCTAAGCATGTCCTGAAATTCCGGGCACTGGTCATTGATGTCAAAACGTCTTTTGCACTCTTCCTCAAGAAGTATCCAGGCAGAGTAAGATGTCTGCATACCAAAAAAATGGATCTCCCACATTTTTCGGTAGGCTTTATCTAAATCCCAGATATGATCGAGGAAATCATTTGGTGTTGCAGTGTCAGGATTGAATGCTTTCAAACCGTCATAGATTTCGTTTAAGGTCTCTTTATCTTTCTCCCAGATTCCCTTGAAGTCTTCGATATAGGGTTTTAGCGCTTCCTTGAACTTAATCTCTCTCTCTCTCTTTTCCTCTTCGTCTCTGACGACGAGAAAGGCAACATAAAGACCACCTTCTTGTAACGCCACTCCCAGCCATAGCAGGTGGGCAGGTTTAATTTGATATTTACTAATTTGTTGCCGATTCCACAATTTCTGACCCATTGATACCCGTACAGAGGGGTTACCGGAGGAGATGAGTGGGTTCCATCAAGAAAGAATGAATGAAACAGCGGTAAATCTATCTCGGGAATCAGCTCATATCCTGGAGCTATATCCCAGACAGCACTTTTGCTTTTTGCTTCTTCAGTTTCCCATTTACTCCATCTTTCTTCCGGTGTCGAAAAACCGTACTGACTAGGATTTCCCATGATACTCGTCCTCCCTCATAAGGTGTAACATTAAAAGATTAAAATCCGGTTCTAATGTACGTTCTGAATTTTATGTGTTTCTATTTTCTCAGGTAGATTAAAATCTAAATTCTATATTTTTAATCTTATCCTTTGTCTTGGACAAATCC
>JAGHDE010000114.1 GCA_021160085.1 Pseudomonadota bacterium
ATAAACTCCTAACCTGGATAAACCGGAACCAAACAGTGCCTAAAGTTTGAAGTGCCTAAAGTTTAGAGTTAAAAGTGAGCTAAAGTTATTCGATTTTGGGCGCTTCAAACTTTAGGCACTTTAGCTCAAGGTGACTTGGTCCGACGAGCAGACCTCTGATATTTATTGACCGCCTGGTTGTGTTCGGACAAGGTAGTGGAAAAATAATGGGCGCCATCATTTTTGGAAACGAAATAGAGGTAATCAACTTCAGCAGGATAAAGAACTGCCCGGATCGAATCTATACCCGGATTGGAAATCGGGGCAGGAGGGAGACCGTCAATGAGGTAAGTATTGTAGGGCGTATATATCTTTAAATCTTTTTTAGTCAGCTTTCCGGTAAAATGATCCAGACCGTAAATAACGGTAGGGTCACATTGAAGACGCATATTTTTTTTCAAGCGGTTGTGAAACACTGCCGAGATCAGCTTTTTCTCCTCAGAATTTGCTGTTTCTTTTTCAATCATAGAAGCCAGGGTTACAACTTTTCTTTGAGAAAGGTTTACATCCTTTGCTCTTTCTCTAATTTTTTTATCATAAACTTCCTTAAAGCGTTGCACCATACAGAAAATAATTTTCCTTTCTCCAATATCCCGTATGAATTTATAGGTATCGGGAAAAAGATAACCCTCTAAGATTTCTTCATTTATATCCAAGGAAGCTGCGAAGTCAGAATCAGTGGCCATCCGGATAAATTTGTTCTTATCTGCCAGCCCTTTTTTACTGTACAGATCAGCTATTTGGACCAAGGTCAACCCTTCAGGAATGGTAATACTGTATTCGATCTGTTTCCCCTGGATTATTTTATTTAAAATTTCATTGGAAAACATCCGATTAGAAAGTTGATATTCTCCGAATTTTATGCGGGTATCTACCCCTCGCAATCGGGCTAAGATATAAAAAAAAGTTTGGTTGCGGATGATTCCTTTTTCTTGAAGAAGGCGGCTCAACTGGTTTAGACTCGAGCCGGGTTTAATAGTGATTATCTCAACTACTTCTTCACCATTTGAGGGGGGAGATGAAAAAAAGAGGATTATTCCTGCGAAAGACAAGACCCCCAAAGTGAATATTATAACGCTACTGTAAATAAAAAAATTTTTCATGCGGAAAATAATTTCAGGGGAGATAATTTGTGGGCTTCATCAGGTTCTGCGCTGGGTAACATAATCGGCAACAGTCATCAATGCTTCTTTATAAGGAGATGCAGTAATTCCATTAAGGGCTTGTTTTGCCACCTGCGCATAATATAGGGTTTTTTCAATTGAATAGTCCAAACCGTGATATTTTTTAATTAACGTTAAGAGGATATGCAAGTCTTTTTCAGTTAGATCCTTCTTTCCCAGGGTCGATTCAATGATTTTTCTATCTCCGGGGGGGCTGTTCCGGAGAGTATAAATGAGTGGAATGGTTACTTTCCCTTCTTTGAGATCTTTCCCTATGGTTTTTCCAAACTCTTCTTCAGTAGAAATATAATCGAGGGTATCATCCATGAGTTGATAAGCAACCCCTATGTTATAGCCGAAACTTTTCAGAGCCATTTCTTGTTCTTTGTTCACACGGCCTAAAATAGCGCCGATCTGACTTGCCGCTTCGATTAAACTTGCGGTTTTATAGGACACTATGGATAAATAATCCTGTTCATTACATGAAACATCATTTTCTTTTACTAAATCTAAAATTTCGCCCTGGGCTAACTTGGTAGAAGCCCCAGTCAAAACTTCAAGAATATGCTGATTATCAATTTGAGCAATAAGTGAAAATGCTTGAGAAAACAAGAAGTCTCCCACGAGGATGCTTGCTTGATTTCCCCAAAGAGTATTTGCCGAAGAATTTCCCCGGCGAATATTAGCATCATCAACCACATCATCATGAAGAAGGGTGGCGGTATGGATAAACTCTAAAACAGAGGCAAGCTTTATGTGGACTTTCTCCTGGTATCCGCAAGCGCAGGCTGACAAAATAAGAATCAAAGGCCGGAAACGCTTGCCGCCGCTGTTCAAGATGTGTTTTCCTATTTCAGGAATGAGAGCTGCTTCCGACTGAAGATTGCGGTCTAACTCTTTTTCCACCTCCTGAAGATCTTTATCAACCATTTCATAAACAGCTTCAATATTCATCATGACCCTTCAATTTTTCTTAACCCGCCCGAGCGATGACAAATCCATCTACACGGAAAGCCCCGGCTTTTTTTAAGACCCGGGCACATTCATTCATCGTTGCTCCCGTGGTATAGACATCATCTAAAAGAAGGATGGTTTTTCCATTAACCAACTCAGAATTTTTAACCTTGAAAGCATTGCGCACATTATTTTTTCTTTCTTTTCCCCGGAGCGCTATCTGGGGAGGTGTACAAACAATCCTTTGGAGAACCATCCTTTTTAGAGGCAGGTTATATTTTTTTTCCAGAATTTTTCCCCATAAAACAGATTGATTGAACCCTCTTTGCCTGAGCCGGCTTCTATGGAGAGGAACCGGAACAGAAAAATTATAAGAGCAAAAATTAATATCTTTTTTCTGATAGCCATCAAGCAAAAATTCGAGAATATTGCCTACCGCGAATTGTTGCTTGTATTTAAACTGATGGATAAGCTTTTGCAGGACTCCTTCATATTTACCTAAAGCACGAACAATGGTTAAGTACGATTTTTGAGTAAGACAATCTCCACATAAATGGTCCCGATCACTTTCTGCCAAAAACGGCTTGCCACAATGGATGCAAAATGGGTGTCTAATCAATGAAATAGAATCAATACAAGCTTCGCAAATCAGATGTTCTCGTCTGTACGTTTCTCGTGACCCGCAAACCAGGCAGATGGGAGGAAACAAATAATCCCGCACATAAGAAAATATGTCAAGCCAACTCACTCTATTCCCGGTTAACTTTTTATGGTTTTTTTATCAATTGTATCGATACGGGGAGCTTCATTCCACAATCGTTCAAGGTCATAAAACTCTCTAATTGATTTGTGGAAAACGTGGATAATAACATCATTATAATCCATCAAAATCCACTCTCCCTCTGCCGATCCCTCTATGCCGACGGGTTCAAATCCCGCTTTCCCCAATTTTTCTTTGATATGTCTGGCAATCCCCCGAACCTGCCGGCCTGACTGTCCATGACAGATAATAAAATAGTCAGCAAAGGAAGAAATTTTCGTTACATCAAGAGCTACTAAATCTTCTCCTTTTTGATCTGAAGCCGCCTGAACACAACAACAAAGCTTTTTTTTTGAATTTTCTGTTGCCTTTGCCTTTTGAACTTTATCCTTTGGAATATTTTTCTCCTTTGATTATGTTTGCACAACTTTTTGCGATACTGTCAACAATGCCCTTACAAACAAAAAACCATCATCCTCGATACAACTTATGCTTTTCAATATAATCGGCAACTATTGAGGGAACGAGATAACGAACCGAATCCCCTTTTTTGATTCGGTTGCGAATTACACTGGAAGAGATATCCAACAAGGTAATCTCTTTGAAACAAATTTTGTGGCTTGATGAATGAAGATAACAATTTTGTTCAGAATTGTAGTGGAAATCTTGGGCCACTTCAACCGGAAGCAAAGTAGAAATCTCCTTTTTGGGATACCCCGGCCTGGCTAATATAATAAAATTAGTTAAAGAAAACAAACGGGCAAAATCTTTCCAGCTAATTATTTTTAAAAAAGAGTCCATCCCCATCAGAAAATAGAGTGATGTTGAAGAGCCCATCTTCTTTAGAAAATATTCTATGGTAAAAATTGAATAGGATTTACCCATCCTCTTGATTTCAAAATCAGAGAGGTCAAAATCAGGGTTGTTATTGATAGCTAATTCTACCATCCGGAGACGATGTTTGGGAGAACCTATTGATTTCACATCCTTATGGGGAGGGATCCGGGACGGGATGAAAACAACCCTTTTGAGATGAAAAGATTCTTTGATCTCTTCTGCAGCCCGGAGATGTCCATGGTGTATCGGATCAAACGTTCCTCCGAAAAGACCTATCCTTTCCCCGTTGTTTTTAATTGTATCTGAACTTTTCATATATAATGGCTACGTACGAATTTGTCCCTCACCATACACAATAAATTTTGTGGTGGTCAGCTCCTTGAGCCCCATGGGCCCAAAAGCATGAAGTTTGGTTGTGCTGATCCCGATTTCAGCTCCTAACCCCAGCTGATTTCCATCGCTAAATCGAGTCGAAGCATTTACCAGAACCGTTGAAGAATCAACCTCTCGGAGAAATTTCTGCCCGTTTTCATAAGACTGGGTGATGATCGATTCAGTGTGGAGGGAACCATAAGTTTCTATGTGGTTTATGGCTTCTTGAATGGTATCCACCACCTTAACCGCCAAAATAAGATCCAGGTATTCAGCATACCAGTCATCCGGAGAAGCAGGTTTTAACCCCGGGGAAAGGTTTACAGTTCGTGGACATCCACGAATTTCAACCCCCTTTTCCTGAAGCCTGGGTATGAGAACCGGAAGGATTACTGGCGCAATTTCCTGATGAATTAGAAGAGTTTCCAAAGCATTGCATACTCCCGGCCTTTGGCATTTTGAATTAATAACTATTTCTTCACTCATCTTCATGTCCGCAGTGTTATCGATGAATATATGGCAGGTACCCTTGTAATGTTTTATTACCGGTATCTTAGATTTTTCCACCACTGAACGAATCAGATCTTCTCCACCTCTGGGAATGATTACATCGATCAGCTCTTCTAATTGTAACAATGCATACACAGCTTCCCGATCAGAAATAGGTATAAAAGAAATAGCCTCCCGGGGAATGCCGGTCTTCCCGGCTTCCTTCTGGAGGATATCAGCAATAACACGGTTGGAGTGGATGGCTTCTGAGCCTCCTCGCAAAACAACCGCATTTCCCGATTTCAAACAAAGCCCGGCTGCATCCGCAGTAACGTTAGGTCGGGATTCATAAATTATCCCAATTACTCCTAAAGGAATTCGCATATTCCCCACCAATAGACCGTTGGGACGTTTCCACATCCCGGTTATTTCTCCTACCGGATCGGGGAGATTCGCTACTTCCCTTAACCCCCCCGCCATATCTTCTATGATTTTATCAGTGATCGTCAAACGGTCAATCAAAGCATTACTAAGACCCTTGTTTTGGGCCAAGTGAAGATCACGAGCGTTTTCTTCTTTCAGCCTGGATCCATTGGC
>JAGHDE010000068.1 GCA_021160085.1 Pseudomonadota bacterium
AAAGAATGCCGGCTGGATCTCTTTCACAGGCTTGATATTCTGACAAGTTTGCTTCGAGCATTAAGCACGAAATATGCTGCTTTTTACTTTACTGAATCCACGCTCATCCTCGAACTGCTTCCCTTTGATTCCAAAAGGGTTTATCGGTGTTTCTACGAACGCACTCGTGGCAGGATACCGGCACAGGACCTGTTTGATATGACTGATTCATTGGGGAAACTGTGGTGGGAAAAGAAAAGACGAACCGGGAAAAGATACCGGGCATCACAGTACCTACTTGAGAAAGCTTTTGAAAAAAATATTACCTCCGATACAATCATTCCTATAGAAATAAAACACCCTCTCCGGGTAGGAAGGCCTTTAAAATATCTCAACCTGACCCATGATGATTTAAACTCACGCAACGCCGAGGAAGCAGTAAAATCTGCTTACCGAAGAGAAGCGCTGAAAAATCATCCCGATCGTGGCGGTGATTCAAGGTTATTCAGAAAGATTAACGAAGCATACCAGGACCTTGTCAATTGGTTAAATGCCCCGGCATTACGAAAACGACGAGGAATTCCTGGCAAATGGTGTTTCGACGGTAAAAGGTGGATAACTCCCCTTCGGCCCAGTAAAAAACCCGGTGGCTGGGAGTAAGGTTAAAGAATATATCGGCTCAGATCCTCGTCCATTATTACATCTTTAAGTTTTCCCTGGACATACTCTCGGTTAATAACGACCTTTTTATCCTTCATGTCAGGGGCCTCGAAGGACACTTCGTCGAGGAGCTTTTCCATGATTGTATAAAGTCGGCGGGCTCCAATGTTCTCAGTTCTTTCATTTACGGTTTCGGCAATCCGGGCTATTTCTTCTATGGAATCTGGCTCAAATATCAATTCCAGGCCTTCTGTCTTCATTAATGCGTAATATTGTTTCAGGAGAGCATTACGGGGTTCCTGTAAGATGCGAATAAATTCTTTCATGCCTAAAGAATCAAGCTCTACCCGGATTGGGAACCTTCCTTGAAGCTCAGGGATGAGGTCCGATGGTTTAGAAATATGGAAAGCCCCGGCCGCAACAAAAAGGATGTGATCAGTTTTCACCATTCCATATTTTGTGTTTACAGTTGTTCCTTCTACAATAGGGAGCAAATCTCTTTGAACTCCCTCCCGGGAAACATCTGGGCCGGCATGGCTTTCCCGGCCAGCAATCTTGTCAATTTCATCAAGAAATATGATGCCCGATTGTTCCACCCGTTCTTTTGCCAAACGATTTACCTGATCCATATCAATCAGTCGTTGCGCTTCTTCCTGGATTAGTATCTCGAGAGCCTGAGGTATTTTTACTCTCTGTTTCTTCGTTTTTTTGGGGAATAGATTTCCGAACATCTCTTTCATATTTAATTCCATTTCCTCCATTCCACTGGCTGAAAGAACCTCGATAACGGGCATGTTCCGGTATGAAGTTTCCAGTTCCACCTCCCGTTCATCAAGCTTGCCCGAACGGAGTAACTGCCGGAGTTTTTCCCGGGTTGAAGAATCCTGAGGGGATTGGGGACTTTGTATCAAGCCCAGGTTGTTTTCTGGTGAAGCGGCTTGAGGAGGAGGAATCGATTCTTTTCGAGAGGGAAGGAGCAGGTCAAGGATTCGTTCTTCCGCATTTTTCTCTGCTTTGAGTTGGACTTTTTCGGATTCTTCGGCTTTAACCATGCTTATGGCAATTTCGGTCAGGTCCCTGATCATCGATTCTACATCCCTGCCCACATATCCAACTTCGGTAAATTTGGATGCTTCAACCTTCAAAAACGGTGACTGTGCCAGCCTTGAGAGACGACGAGCAATCTCGGTCTTTCCCACGCCGGTGGGACCAATCATAATAATATTTTTAGGAGCGATTTCATCTCGGAGTTCCTCAGGAACCTCTTGTCGCCTCCAGCGGTTACGAAGTGCAACTGCTACTGCGCGTTTGGCTTTGTCTTGTCCGATTATATATTTATCTAATGCTGAAACGATTTCTTTAGGGGTCAAATTTGCCATTTTTTCTCCTCAGTGGGGTTATTCTGTAATTTCTTCAATAAGTGTCTGATCGTTTGTGTAGATGCAGATACCGGCGGCGATCTCCATAGCTTCTTTGGCAATTTCGCAAGCGCTCATAGTCGTATGGTCGAGAAGGCCCTTGGCGGCTGCCTGGGCATATCCTCCACCGGACCCGATGGCAATGACATCGTCATCAGGTTCGATAACGTCTCCGTTCCCCGATATAATAAAAGTATGATCTTTGTCAGCAATGAGTAATAACGCTTCCAAACGACGAAGGATTTTATCGGTTCGCCAGTCCTTGGCCAGCTCTACTGCGGCTCGAGTAATATTGCCATGATAGTGCTCTAATTTATTTTCGAATTTTTCAAAGAGAGTGAAGGCGTCAGCAGTGGCGCCCGAAAATCCGGCAATAATTTTATCATGGTATAATCGCCGGATTTTTTTTGCTTTGTGCTTCAAAATTGTATTGCTCATGGTAACCTGGCCATCTCCGGCCAAGGCTACCTTCCCATTCTTTCGCACTGCTAAAATAGTTGTGCCATGGATGTGGTGATTTTGTTCTGTCATAATAGCCCTTTACTGTAAAAATTTTTTATCTCTTAGCTCGGGGATGGGTTTTGTCGTAAACTTCCATAAGCCGGTCGATGCTCACATGAGTATACTTTTGGGTAGTGGAGAGACTGCTATGACCTAAGAACTCCTGAATGGTTCTTAGATCAGCCCCTGCATCCAGCATGTGGGTTGCGAAAGTATGACGAATGGCATGAGGATGAACAGGATGAAAAAAAGACGAACGATTTACATATTTGTTTATCATGCGGGCTATGCTTCGGGTTGTTAATCTCCCCCCGCGATTATTTAGAAACAAGGCAGTACAACTTTCTGCATTTTTTTCACTGCTGTTACTCAAGAGGAGGTAATCATTGATCGCTTCCCGGGCCTTGGTTCCCATGGGAAGTATTCGTTCCTTTCCACCCTTTCCTTTAACTTTTATAAGCCTTTCCGGAAGGTTAAGGTCTTCATGGTTTAAATTTACTAATTCACTTACCCTTAGTCCACAGGAATACATAAGTTCCAAAATTGCCCGATCCCGACGGCTTAATATACTCTCTTTATCAGGTTGTTCGATCAAGGAAAAAATTTCATCTATTGATAGAAATGTTGGAATGAATTTTTCCGGTTTAGGGGCTGAAATTAGTTGTGCCGGGTCAGAGGTAAGAACGCCTTCTTTTATCAAAAACTTAAAGAAAGATTTTAAGGATGCTAATTTCCTTGCGATGGTGGTCTTTCTATTTTTTTTGTGAAGGCACGCCAAAAAACTTCTGATAATTGAAGGATTAATTTCATTAACTTTAGGGTGCCCGTTATTCCAGAGTTTTTTTTCATTTTTCTGAAGGAATGTAATAAATTGATTCAGGTCAGCCCGATAGTTTCTCCGGGTATGCAGAGAAGCATTTTTTACCGCAAAAAGATAACTGTCAAACCTTTCTAAAAAATCTTCCATAACCTTTCATTATGACAATTTTTTTTATAATATCAATAAAAAGTTAAAAGTGCCTAAAGTTAAGGAATCCCTGAATGCCTAAAGTGAGTCGTTAGCTGTTAGCTTTTAGCTAATAGCCAAGAGCTAATCGCTAATAGCTTGATTCCTGACCCCTTGAACCCTTCTATTATTAATTGTGGATATCGCAGCGAGACGCAGAAAACCTCAGCTAAGCGCGCAGTTTAGGTGATTTTGTGACGCTGGCATATCCATGGATAGGTTGAGGAGTAAAATCGTGGAACAAGCGGTGCTGCAAGATTTTTCAAGTCGCAGCAGGGAGCTACTGCAAATTCTGAGTTGAACGCTGGTTTGTTTAAGGCAATAGCTTTGTGCAGTAATTGTTTTGGTGATTGCGAAGGTCAAGGCGTTTTTTATGAGAATCACTTTGTGCCCGGGCTGTTAGTTTTTTGACCAGAAACTTTTCGGGCCCGACGAAACCTGCGGTGAATCCACCACCACTGCTCGGGATATTTTCTAATCCAATCTTCATATAACATATTGATAATTTTGAGATTATCAACAATATCCTGATTTC
>JAGHDE010000109.1 GCA_021160085.1 Pseudomonadota bacterium
AATCCGTACAATCCTTCATTGGCACATAGTTTGATTTGCCATAATGAATATATACCAATAATTACTAATGTCAAGTGTATATATTTATACACACATAACAACGCAAGATAAAAACTTGATTAAGCGCCTTCGCAACCCGGAACAACATGCCTGGAGAATGCCCTTCACAGAAGGGTAATTTTAGGCGACTTATTTTTTATTTATTTGGTTTAGACGTAGCTGTGGATAACCTTGCCACCATAAGTGGTAAGTCCAACGCTGTGGTAAAATCCGCCGAGGATCTCCACTGGCGCTATCCCGGCAACCTCATCAAGGGCAGATTCGAAAAACTTGAGTTCAGCATCACCCTTCCAGATATCAGCTGTTTTTATCTCTGAAACACTGCTTACAATTTCGTGGACTACTGGTTTGGAAGGATTTTCAATGTTCGGATAATGACGCATGAGATAAAACTTCAATTTCGGCAATTCTGAAGGTTCAGCCGGGCCGGTAAAAACGAGGGATGCTTCTACCAGTCTTTCACCATGCGCTTCACAAATTCCCTTAACCTTTGCGCCTGCCCGCCTGCCCCCCACCTTGGGATTAAGTTCGCTGAGTTTTGTCATATAGATACGCGCTAATTTTTTGGGAAATCCCTGCACAAATCCTCGCATGAGGGTAAAGTCGTTATCAACCCAGATGTAGGGAACAAAGTATCCGGGTTCTCCTTTAAAGCTGCACTGCAGCATTATAATACACTCGGGGTAAACGGATCGCTCCGGGTTGATAAAGGCCATATCAGGGTTTGATTCGCTTACCGACACCCACTCCACAAACCAGACAATGCCAAAGCCCGGGTCCGGGCCCATCTCAAGGGGAGGGGGGATAAACTCTTTGGCCTGTTTCGCATCAGTGCGAAAAAGCGCCTGTATCACCTCGCCGCCGTAATACCAGGGGGGAGGATCGACCAGAGACGACTGTCCCTTGGGTGTTAACGGCAAAGAGTATCCTTTTAGCGGAAATTTTTCAGATGTCATCGGGGTTTCTCCTTTAAATCAATTTTAAATAGTAATTATAAAAACCAAATTAGAGCACTCTCTTTTTATTCAATAAAAATCAATCCTGCGGTGAAAAAATTTTATCATTTTGCTACCAAAAAAGTCAATTGCCTCATTAGTTCGGTAGCAGGAGAAAAGAATCGACCAGGGAAAAATTATAAGTTATATTTTGACAACAAAGAGAGATTTGGATACAAAAAATGAAACAAAATCTGAAAATAATCCACTTATGAAAGAGAGAGTATATTATGGAGAAAGAATTGTTACAGATAATAGATCAAAAGGGATTTCAATACAGCGGAGAAGGTAAATTCACCCTTGCCTCAGGAAAAAAAAGCAAGTTTTACGTTGACTGCCGGAAGGTCACCAGCCTTGCCAAGGCGAAGTATCTGATTTCCCGCCTTATTTATAAGAGGATTGAGAGTTTGAAGATTGATGCCATCGGCGGCCCGGCAATCGGGGCGATTCCCATAGCTGATGCAGTCTCCTATGCGAGCTACATAGAAGGCAACGAAATAAAATCATTCTGGATCCGGAAAGAAGCCAAGGGGCACGGTTTGAAAAAATGGGTTGAAGGGGATGTAAAAAAAGATGACCGGGTTATTATTGTTGATGACGTGATAACCACTGGAAAATCGACCATCGACGCACTCCAACGAGCAAAGGAAGCCGGGCTGAAGGTTGTTAAGGTGATAGTTCTGGTAGACCGGGAGGAGGAGAACGGAAAACAGAATATCGAAGCCGAAGGGGTTAAAGTAGAGGCATTGTTTGCCGTCAGTGATATCATGAAAATTCATGGTGAGCATTCCTGAAAATTTATTCCTTATTGAATTAAGCTCTTTTTTATGGGTAATTTGGTTTGCTTAATCCACCCGGAATATGTCTTTAAGAGGAATATTCCCGCACTACATCATAGAGCACCTTGATTCCGAAGAGCAGGTTTTTTTTAGATATTCGTTCATTATGGCCGTGGATCAGATCCTGATATTGAGAGAGGTCTCCATCTACCAGGAGCGGGGCAAACCCAAAAGCAGGGGCTCCCTGGTTTCGGAAGAACCGGGAATCAGTAGCTCCGGAGGAGATGTAAGGGATCATCTTTGCTTGGGGATCATGGCGCAGCAGGGATTGCCTGAAGAGATGATAAAGTTCGTGGCTCTGGCTCGATTCAGAGGCGGTGGAGGAGTCGATAATTTCAATGGAGCACCGGGGGATATCAGAAAGGAGCGCCTCAAGCTCTTTTTTTGTCTTCTCCGGGGTTTTTCCCGGCAATATCCTGCAGTCAACTTCACAACAACACTCGCTGGGAATAACATTGGTCTTTTCTCCTCCCTTGACAACCGTGGGGACAAAGGTAGTGCGCAGCATTGTCCCTAAAAGTTGTTTAAGCCCTTTGTCTTTGATATGCTTTAATGCGTTATCAGCAGATTGGGGATTGCAAGCTATTTGGTCGAAAAGAGGGGCCAGCACATCATCATCCGAAAATCCTTTAAGAAACTGCATTGTTACCGGCGGAAGCTGAATCTCCGGCCGAAATGCGCCAATTCGGGAGAGACAGCTCCCCAAAGATAGAATGCAGTTATCATCTCTTGGCAGCGAGCCATGTCCCGGACTTCCTGTGAAACGAATTCGCATCCAGCAGATGCCTTTTTCTGCTACCTGGCAGAAATAATAATTTTTATTTTTTCCAGCAATGCCAACTCCACCACCCTCATTAATGACCGCTTCGATATCCTGAAAACCAGGCTGATTCCGGCACAACCAGCCTGCCCCAAATGTTCCTCCCTTTTCTTCGTCAGCAGTTGCCGCCATGATTATATCGCGGTTAAGCTGGATTACCGATTTTTTTAGAAGAATGAGCACCATTGCGTTGGCTATACCCAGAGATTTGCAGTCCAAAGCCCCCCGTCCCCAGATTTCTTCATCAACAACCTTGCCCGAGAAGGGGGGATAGATCCATTTTTCTGCTTCTGCTGGAACAACATCAATATGACTCAAAAGGAGCAGAGGAGGCTTTTCTCCTCCGCCCTCCAAACGGGCAATAAGGTTTCCTCGACCTGGTTCAGATTCAACAATAGTACTGGATATTCCCGCCTGGGATAGTATTCCTTTGAGAAAATGCGCTCCTTCAATTTCTTTTCCCGGAGGATTGACAGTGTTAATTTGGAGGTATTGGCAGAGATACTCGGTAGCTTTCTGCTGAACGTCTTCCCAGTTAATGATATTTTCTTTCATTGCCTGTCCTCGCATTTTAATAATTTGAATTCAGTATTTTGAAATTGCTTAGAAATTAGAGTTTAGGATTTTTCACACTTTATTGAGCAAACTCAAAGAGACTTCCCCCTTTTTATCAAACCGAACGCCTTCCATTTTTAGCAGTTTCCGTTTAAGATCAACCCCGGCAGGAGCTGAAAACCCTCCTAATGTACCATTGCTGCGAATTACCCGATGGCAGGGAATTAGAAGTGGAAGAGGGTTCTTCCTGAGCGCATTTCCAACTGCCCGGAAGGATCGGGGTATTTTTATCTGAAGGCTTATCCAGGAATAGGATTTCACCTTTCCCCGGGGGATCGACTGAGTGGCCGTCAACACCATCCGGCAAAATTCAGAACATCCAGACCAGTCAAGAGCAAGATTCGGAGGAATTTCACCTCCCCTGAAATAGCGAGCAAAGATTTTTGCAAGCGGTTTCAAGGAAGAATCATCTGCCAAAACATTAGGGAATTCCCTGAGAATTGATTGCTCCACATCTTGATAGCGGAGATGAGGCAGAATGACTTTTTTTACTCCTTTTTCTCCGGTCACAACTCCCATCCAGCCCCAGATGGTCTTAAAAATTGAATAGTTCAGCATCCTAACAAGCTTTATCATTCGATGAATTTTGTCAAGGGGAAACGGAGATTTCCCCAGATTTCCGAATTTGACAACATAAGGAAATAAATAATCCGTTTTTTCTGCGTTTGTCTGCGTCCCTAAAAATAGAT
>JAGHDE010000174.1 GCA_021160085.1 Pseudomonadota bacterium
GTTCTAATTTGCCAAAAACCGGAGCAAAATGGATTGAATTTTCAATCCTTCCCCCCTTCTTTTTATGGCTTCCCCCCATTCGCTCTATTAATGCCCTGGCATAATTAAAATCCTCCCGACTTCCGATTACAAATTTCACTTCATCTTGATCGGATAAATAGTCTAAGTTTTTCAAATTGTTGGCATCAGCCATCCCGCTGCCAGGGCATTTAAAATCAACAATCCTCACACACTGATTGCTGACTCGCCTGATATCAAGGCTTCCATTGGTCTCTAAAATAACCCGGTACCCTTGTTTTAATAAACCGTTCACCAAGACGGGGGTCTCGGCCTGCAGCAGTGGTTCTCCGCCGGTAATTTCTACCAGAACACACTGGAATTTTTGAATTTCTTCCAGAATAGCAAAAACGGTTTTTTCTTCCCCCTCCTCATAAGCATAAGCAGTATCACAATAAGAGCATCTCAGGTTGCAGCCCGTAAGTCTTATGAAGATGCATGGCCAACCAGCATAGGAGGATTCCCCCTGAATGCTGTAAAAAATTTCATTAACCTTAAGCGTCAAATCAGACCTCCTCCCATTGGCACTCTCTTTACGAAACCTTTGCAGAACGCCGGAACGGAATTTTTCAACCTCCAAAGAAATCCGTGGGTTTTCGCAGGGTTGACAATTTTTCCTTGACAAATATCGTCAATTTGGTAAATTTTGAAATTTGTTATAACAATAGGATTGTTTCTATAAAAAATAATCGGAGCTTGCTTATAAATAATATTATCTTAAGAGGTGGATAAATGCAAAAAAAATACTATCTTCTCGCTCCCGGGCCAACCCCTATTCCGCCTAATGTATTGGGTGCGATGGCTGAACCGATAATCCATCATCGGGCTCCTGTTTTCGTCAAGGTTTTAGAAGAAATCCGAGAAAGGTTAAAATATCTTTTTCAAACAAAAAACGAGGTTCTGATGTTTGCCTCAACCGGGACCGGAGCTATGGAGGGATCGGTAACCAATACCTTGTGTAAAGGTGATAAAGCGTTAGTTATCCGAGGTGGTAAATTCGGCGAGCGCTGGGCAGAAATTTGTGAAGCTTATGGGGTTGTCCCCAAATGCATTGACGTTACCTGGGGGGAAGCGGTTGACCCCAGGGTTATCCAGGAAGAGCTTGAAAATGATCCGGATATTAGAGCGGTTTTTATTCAAGCAAGTGAAACTTCTACTGGTGTTGTGTATCCAATCAAAAAAATCGCTGAGATTGTAAGGAAATTTGACAATACTATTTTTGTTGTAGATGCAATTTCCGGGGTTGGGGTGTTTGAACTTCCGTTTGACAAGTGGGACATAGATGTTCTGGTCGGCGGTTCCCAAAAGTCGTTGATGTTGCCCCCGGGCTTGGCTTTTGCGGCTCTGAGTGATAAGGCATGGTCGTTTGTCGAAAGATCAGACATCCCCAAATACTACTTTAATTTTAAAAAAGAGCTTAAAAGTTTAAAAGACAATCAAACCGCCTGGACATCAGCGGTTTCCCTGGTAATGGGTTTGAATGAAAGCCTGAAAATGATCCAGGCAGAAGGGTTGGACAACGTATTTAAACGGCATACCCGGTTAGCTGAAGCAACCCGGGCAGGAGCCAGGGCTTTGGGATTAGAGCTTTTTGCTCCCAATAACCCCAGTAATTCCGTAACCGCAATCAAGGCTCCCGATGGCATAGATGGCCAAAAAATTGTAAAAATCCTGCGGGACAAGCATAACATTACAATTGCTGGTGGCCAGTCTCAGGCAAAGGGGAAAATCTTTCGGGTAGCCCACCTTGGTTATGTTGACACCTATGACATCATAATAGTCATTTCCGCTTTAGAAATGACCCTGAGAGAGTTGGGGTATGAGGTTGAATTAGGCAAAGGAGTTAAAGCGGCTGTAGAAATATTAGAAAAAGACATATAAGGGGCTTAAAAACAGTGAAAAAGGTATTGGTAAGCGATACTATGTCGGAATTGGGGGTCGAAGTATTCCAAAGAACCGAAGGGATAGAGGTTGATGTCAAGGTTGGCCTTTCATCCGAAGAATTAAAATCCATTATAAAGGACTACGACGGGTTGGCAGTAAGAAGTGCTACCAAGGTAACCAAAGAGATACTCGCTGCCGCCGATAAGCTGAAGGTAATTGGAAGGGCTGGCAGTGGTACGGATAATATTGACAAGGAAGAAGCCACCAAACGAGGGATTGTGGTTATGAATACCCCGGGGGGCAATACCATTACCACCGGAGAGCATACCATAGCTATGCTCATGTCCCTGCTGCGTAATATTCCTCAGGCCACCGCGTCTATGAAAGCAAAAAAATGGGAAAAGAAAAAATTTGAGGGAACTGAGGTATATCAGAAAACCCTGGGACTTATTGGAATGGGAAAAATTGGAAGTGTGGTAGCTGAACGGGCCCGGGGTCTGCAAATGAATGTTATCGTTTACGACCCGTTTATTACTCCGAAATTAGCTGAACGGCTGGGGGTAGAGATTGTATCCCTGGATGAGCTTTATGCCCGGGCTGATTTCATAACTGTCCATACCCCTAAAAACAAGGAGACGGAAAATCTGATCAACAAAAATGCCTTCGCAAAGATGAAGACCGGGGTAAGGATCCTCAATTGTGCCCGAGGAGGAATTGTCAGCGAAAGCGACCTTTACGATGCTATTAAGTCGGGCAAGGTTGCCGGAGCGGCCCTTGATGTTTTTGGGAAGGAGCCACCCCCCGCAGATCTGCCTTTGTTTGAACTTGATGAAGTAATCTGCACCCCTCATTTAGGCGCTTCCACCGAGGAAGCCCAAATCAATGTAGCGGTGGCAGTAGCCGATCAGATGGCAGACTATTTGCTTAACGGAACCATCCGCAATGCCGTCAATGTGCCGTCAGTAAGCGGAGAGGTGCTGGCCGAGCTTTCTCCTTACCTCTCCCTGGCCGAACGGATGGGGAGTTTCCAGTCTCAGCTGATTTCAGGCGCCCTTGAGGAAGTTAACATAGAGTACAGCGGCAGTCTTGTCGACCATGATTTGAAGCCACTAACTATGTTTTTAATAAAAGGATTGTTAGCAAACATTGATGAGGATGTTAATTTTGTCAACGCCTTAAGCATTGCCAATGAAAGGGGAATTAAGGTCGTAGACGCCAAGACGAGTGAGGCGGGAGATTTTACTAATCTCATTACCCTGAAAACCAAATCTGCCGACGGAGAAACCATTGTAGCCGGTACGGTCTTCGGAAAACACGACCCCCGGGTTGTTCGTATTAATGACTTCCGGTTGGAGATCATGCTGGAGCAAAACCTGCTTCTGTTCCACACCTACGATGAGCCCGGTGTAATTGGAAATATTGGCACCGCCTTGGGAAAAAACAAGATCAATATTTCAAGAATGCAGTTTGGCCGCAAGGAAAAGACCGGAGAGGCTTTGGTAATCCTGGGGCTTGATGGTCAATGTTCGGATGAAGTTTTTGGAATGCTTAAGGGCTTGCCTCATATTATTTCGGCAAAAAAAATCCAAATATAAGGATACTGTTGATTATCCAGGGTTGCCAGATTGTTAAGAATGAAAAACCCCACATCATGGTGGGGTTTTTGTCGCGTTAATCGCGGAATCTCTCAAAAAGGAAAAGAGGATATGGCTAATATAATTCTGGTTGGCTCTCAGTGGGGAGATGAGGGAAAGGGAAAGGTTGTAGATATCTATACGGAGTTTGCTGATGTAGTCATCCGTTTTCAGGGAGGGGGCAATGCCGGCCACACGATAGTTATCGGCGACCAGCAGATTATCCTCCATCAGATTCCAAGTGGAATATGCCATCCGGATAAATTATGCATCATCGGTAACGGCATGGTTCTTGATTTAGAAACCCTGGTGGAAGAAATTGAACTTTTAAGAAAAAATGGCTACTTTTTTGACGACTCCCAGCTTCTCATCAGCGAAGAAGTGCATCTGGTTATGCCCTACCATCGTTTACTTGATGTTGGCAAAGAAAAAAAGGCGGGCGATAAAAAAATCGGTACCACGGGGAGAGGTATCGGGCCAGCCTATGCGGACAAAATAAATCGAACCGGAATCAGATTTATCGACCTTTTTGATGAAAATGTCTTCCGGGAAAAGTTAGAGATAAATTTGGCGGAAAAGAATCCCTATTTAGCAAACCAGCTTGATCAACCGGAATGCAACGGCAACGAACTGTTTGAAAAATTTACTGCTTTGGGAGAAAATTTAAAGCCCCATCTGACAAACACCTCGGTGACAATAAACCGGCTTATCCAGGAAGGGAAAAATATTCTTTTTGAGGGGGCCCAGGGCGCTCTTTTGGATATTGATCACGGAACCTATCCCTATGTCACCTCATCCAGTACCACCGCCGGGGCAGCCTGTACCGGATGCGGTATAGGCCCAACCAAAATCGATGGTGTTGTTGGAATTGTTAAAGCCTATTCCACCAGGGTAGGAGAAGGGCCCTTCCCAACCGAGCAGCATAATGAGATCGGAGAAAGGCTCCAGGAGCACGGCAAAGAATTTGGAGCGACAACCGGACGTCCCCGGCGCTGCGGCTGGATTGATACGGTAGTGCTGAGACATGCGGTCAGAGTCAACGGCTTGACCAGCCTTGCGCTCACAAAGTTAGATGTTTTGTCGGGAATGGAAAAAATAAAGATTTGTCGTGCCTACCGGATAGACGGCTGTGAGGTAGCTGAATTTCCCGCGAATATCCAAAAAGTAGCGGACTCTGCGCCGGTTTATGAAGAGGTAGAGGGATGGAATCAGGACATAAGCGCCGTCCGCCGCAATGAGGACTTGCCTTCCGCTGCAAAAAACTATATAAACGTTCTTCAGGAATTGCTGGGAGTTGAGTTTATTCTAATTTCGGTGGGCGCCAAGAGAGATGGCACGATTTTACTAAAAAATCCCTTTACTTTAGAAAGAATTTGATTGAGCTCGTTCAATTTTTTTGATATTAACTGGTTAAATAAATA
>JAGHDE010000253.1 GCA_021160085.1 Pseudomonadota bacterium
ATCTATTTATTATCGGAGGTGTTGCTGAAAAAAGTGGAAAGAATATCTTTAATTCTGCTGTTTCTGTTTCTCCCGATGGTTATATTGGTACCTACCGAAAAGCCCATCTGTTTTTTGAGGAGAAGCTCTGGTTTGAGCCGGGTGATAAAGGGTTTGGTATTTATGATATAGGGATATGCAAGATAGGGGTCATGATTTGTTTTGACTGGTTTTTTCCGGAATCTATGCGGGTTTTGTCCCTAATGGGGGCTGATATTATCTGTCACCCGGCAAATCTGGTGCTGCCATTCTGTCAGGAGGGGATGAAAATCAGGTGTCTGGAAAACCATCTGTTTGCCATAACCGCGAACAGAACCGGAACTGAAGAGAGAGGAAAAAAATCTCTTTACTTTACCGGCAAAAGCCAGATAACCGGACCGGATAGCAGAATCATTTACCAGTCTGGCGAAGATTCAGAAGAAGTGGGAATGGCAGATATAGACCTAAAAATAGCGAAAAATAAAAAAATCAACGTTTACAATGACATTTTTGCGGATAGAAGGCCGGAGCTGTACGGGGATCTTGGCATAAAATAGGTTTGCGAAAAACAAAGAGACGGTAAGAACAGGCAAAAGGGCTGTTTTGATCGTACACGGCCGCGGTTTTTGCTCACCCAAAAAACCGGTTTTAAAAACCAAGGTGGTAGAGTGGCTCACCCGTAGCCACTGGCGCAAGCGGGTCGTAGCCTTTTCAAGTACACGGGCCTGTGACGGGGGCGCCGGGGCAACCTATGTCCTCCTCAGGCAACGCCCCATTACCAAATAGTTCAAACAGTTCAGAAAAAAGAAGTAACCCTCGACATAGAACCTTATTTATTACCGTCATATTTCTGCTATAATTTCACCCGACACTAACCGGCAACACTTGGATATTACAATGCTTGTAGCAAAACACAACACAGTTAACGCTATGTTAAAATCGGTGTTTGATTTTTTTATTTTGTTAAAAACGGAGGAAAATTTTTGGTCTTAACTGTCTTCGAGTCGGGAAGAACCCAGAGAGCAGACGAATCAGGAAACTTTTTTCTCAAAAACGCTTTTCCTTTTTCCGGTCCCATGATAAAGAGGGTGGTTGCCAGCGCATCTGCCAGTTCCGCATTCGGGGCAACAACAGTAACGCCTATGCTTTTACCGGCTGAACTTATTTTTTCCAGATCGATGATATGGTGTTTCCTTTTGTGCTGTTCAACTGAGTATGAGTATTGACGATAATCACCCGAAGTACAAACAGCCATATTCATAATTGAAATAACCCCTAACAGGCCTTCCAGCCGGGGATGTTTAATCCCTATATTCCAATTCTCGTTGCCAAAACAGAAGAGATCTCCGCCTGCTTCCACTATACCGGCAGAGACACCTTCCTTTTTTATCTCCTCAACGGCATTATCAATAATCGTGCCTTTGCCTATTCCCCCAAGATCGAGGGCCATACCTTTTCTGGGCAGAAAAACTGTACTGTTCTCGTCGTTCAACTGGACAAGCCGGTAATTGACAAGGGCTTTTTTCTCTTTATAAGAGTATTTGTAATATTCAGGTTTTATGCTTATGGCACCTATAGAAATATCAAACACCCCATCACTTTTTTCACAAAATAACAAAGCCCTCTTGATAAGCTCAAATGCCTTTGGAGTGACTCTGACCGAATTCTTTCCTGCTTCGCTATTTATTTTTCCTACTGAACCGGTTGGACAATGGTGGTCAATGTCTTTCTCTAATTCATGTATGACTGCAAAAGCATCGTCCGCCGCCGCCTCGGCGGCATCCTCATCAGACGCCTTCAGGGTAAGCTGTATATAAGTTCCCATTGCCAGATCTGCAAAGCGGAATCGCTCTTTTGCAACAGCCTTAACAGGCCCTAAAATTGTTACCACCCAGAATACAAGTATAAGTGCAACTGCTATCGAGGAACCAAGATAATCAAAGTATTTGAGTCGGGAGCATGCAATGTTTTTGACAAGGCTTGTACCCAGGGGAAGACATGAGATAATTCCTATTATACCGATAATCCAGAAAACTCCGGGTAATCCTTTGGCTTTAAAGGCTAATCCTCCCATAAGAGGGCCGAGGATAAAACCAAGGTTAGCAGCCCCATAAAAAGCCCCCATAGTTTTACCCTGCTCACTGCTAATAATTGAGGCCTCGGACATGGATGCCGGTATAGAAATCGCGGAGCCAAGACCCAGTAGCAAAAGAAAAGCTATAATACCTGTTGTTGTCTGGACTTTTCCCATAAAAAGCAGAGGAAAAGCACATATAAGCATACCAGCCAAAGTAAGAAAAATCTTGTTGAAATGGTCCGCTAATCTTCCAGTCAAAGGTAAAACAAGACAGGTAACCATAGTTGGTAACGAGAAGAATATTCCCAGAATCACACTATTGACGGTAAGTTTTTCCATCATCAATATGGGCAAAAATGAAATTGTTACAGCCATTCCTGCTGTCCTGCCAGCCACTGCCAGCAACAAATTAAGAAACTCCCCATCCGTTTCAGCTCTTATACCTGAAACTTGTTTTTGACTAATTTTTTTGGAAAGGAAAATGTTTTTTGCAAAAAAAATAATGAGTATTAGCAATGATGCCAACATACAGAAAAAAAGAGATAAAATGACAGGGACCGGATTTTTCTGATGATATAAAAACCCTCCGAGCAAGGGCCCGCTGATGAGGGCAGCATAAAAAAAAGTATTATACAAGCCGAACCACTTTCCACCGTATTCTTCAGACGACTCCGCTCCGATTACTGCCATGCTTACCGGTTTGATGATACCGACAACTATCCCCAGTCCGAATTGAACTAAATATATCGGGAGTGATGGATTGTAAAACAGGTATCCCAGAGGAATTAATGTGCCAAGGAGTAAAGAAAAAATGAGAAGGGGGCGTGGACCTGTTTTGTCTGCCAGAATTCCAGCAAAATAGCCGACCAATAATTTGGCAAGAAAATACCCGGTGAACGCAGATCCAAGCCACACCCCGGTCATGCCCACATCTCTTGCCAGGAGGGGAAAAGAGAAAGAGAATGTACAAACACCAAGGGTGGAGAAAAATGTCATGAAGCAGAGAGCCCAGAATGACCGTTCTCCACCCTTAAAAGATTTTCTTATTGAGGTCACAAACTTTGACACCGTTAATGTTTTTTGACGCGAGTCTTATCTAAAGCCTTAGCAACCGCGACCACGTCAACAGAATTAGCTTTTACTATGTTCGCAGGAAGATTGGTAAGAAAAAAGCCGGAATCCTCATTGAAGATACCTTTTTCATACCAAATACCTCCTTTTTTTCTGTTTAATTTTCTATGTAAATTGAACAGAAAAAATATCTATTCCATAAAACGGGACATAATATTAGCTTGCCTCTTTGATATCCTTATCGTAGCAGGTAAGGCAGCAGTTCATGCATCTGTTTGCTTCTTTCAGAGCTTCTTCTTCCGTTATCGTCAGATCCACTTCTTCCATGGTGTGGATCCTGGTCTTGGGGTCAAGTTGAGATAGTTTGATCCTTCCTTTTTTTTCTATGCCGGAGATGCTGTCAAAAATAGTTCCTGGAATGTGTTCTTTTGGTTTTAGTCTTCCTTCCGGAAAATTCATATCCTCACCGGTAATAAAAAGATGGATACTTCTTGCTGCTTTCCTCGCATCTCCAATAGCTTCTACCAGAATACCTGGACCACCATAACCCGCGTCTCCTCCCGCAAATACATAAGGAATGGCAGTCTGGTTGGTATCTGCATCGATGGCGATGGAATTCCATTTGGTCTTTTCTATATCCTTAACCCTACGGTTCGTTTCCATAAAGGAAAGGTCAGAGTACTGGCCAATTGCCAGAATCAGATTATCAAGGGGAAGCAATGTCTCCGAGCCCTTGATAGGAATCGGCCTTCTCCTGCCACTCTCATCGGGTTCGCCCAGCTCCATCTTAATATATTCCAGCTGGGTAAGTTTACCATTTTCTTCTACTATTCTTCCTGGTGCAGATAGGAGAATAGCTTCTACTCCTTCATCTTGACACGCTTCTATCTCTTCCGGGTTCGCCGGCATTTCCGTTTTACTTCTACGGTAAATTAAAAAGACCTTTTCCGCACCCAGCCTGAGACTGGTCCGGAGGCAATCCATTGCGGTATTTCCACCACCGATGACGCCCACCTTCTTTCCGACAGGATTGGGAATACCCAAACCTTGTCTTTCTAAGAAGATAGTAGCCCCTTCAACTCCTCCTACTTCTTCTTTCTCCATACCGGCTGACTTGTATTTCCATGCCCCGATTGCCATAAAAACTGCTTTATAACCTGCTGCCACAAGGGATTCCAGGTCAAAATCGAGGCCAAATTTAATATTAACTCTCGCCTCAATGCCCAGGTCGAGTATTCCTTGAATTTCCCATTCAAGAATCTTTTTGGGAAGGCGGTATTCAGGTATGCCATAGTAGAGCATCCCGCCTAATTTTGGTTGCATCTCAAATATGGTTACTGAATAGCCGAGTCTTCTCAGAAAATAGGCACAGGAAAGTCCACCGGGGCCACCTCCGATAACAGCTACTTTATGCCCGTTGTCTGGAGCTACTGAAACGGGTAAGTGTTTACCTGTGTTCATCTCGTAATCGGCTACAAAGCGCTTCAACTGGTTAATGGATACCGGGTCATCGGCCAGGGCTCTTCGGCATGCATCCTCACAAGGATGAGGGCAAACCCGACCACAGGAAAGGAGAAAGGGGTTTCTCTCCTTGATGGTCAGCACAGCTTCTTCGTATCTCCCGTGCTTTATGTGATCAATATATCTGGGAATATCGATCTGGGCAGGACATGTCTGCTGACATGGCGCCAGCCGGTCATCCAACCTGTTGAAATGCATTATTTTTTCAGAATCACGACGGACTTTGATTGCGCCTGTGGGGCACACATTTTCACACGTGCCGCAACCGGTACAAAGTTCCAGATCGACTAAGGGGAGATTGTTTTCACTCATGGTAAGTGCATTAAAAAGGCAGTTTCTTACACAGGTTCCCTGTCCAAGGCATGCCACTTCGCACTTTTTATCACCCCGATATAGAAGGGACAATGCCCGGCAGTCCCGAATTCCGGAATAATTATACTTTGTTTCTGCCCGGATGCCGCCGGTGCAGGTCAGAAAAGCCTGCTTTGTTTCTGCTGCCTCAACTTCCATTCCCATAACTGCTGCTACGGCCTGTACTACGCCTGGACCACCTGCAACACAGGAACCAGGAGAAGCTTCACCTGCAACTATCGCTGCCGCGCAGGCACTGCATCCAGCGTACCCGCATCCCCCGCAATTTGCACCGGGAAGGCATTCCTCTACCTCCGCAATTTTCGGGTCTTCATACACATAGAAAACTATGGCAGAAAAACCTAATATAACTGCGGCGATGGCTCCTAAAATCAACAAAAAAACAAAAGCATCTACCATGATTAATTCCTTCCACCAAAATTACCCAAGATTAAACCCTGACGACTAACCAACATAATATCTTTCTACTTTTCTACTCGTGATGGCAGAATAAAGGTTTTTTACAAAGCACTTTAAACTTAAGCCATTCCCAGGAAACCGAAAAAAGACAGCGCCATGAACCCTGCGGTTATCATTGTAACAGCAGTGCCTTCCATTATTTTGGGAATCCTTGCCGTGGCCATCCTTTCCCTGAGGCCTGCCATAATTACTAAGGCGAGTCCAAAACCTATCGCTGATGTAACTGAAAATACCAGAGTCTCCATAAAATTGAAGTCTTTCCGAACATTGATGATGCACACTCCGAATATCGCACAGTTGGTGGTAATCAGGGGGAGGAATATTCCCAATCCTTTATAGAGGGGAGGAACCATTTTTTTCAGGAAGGTTTCGACAAACTGGACTAAGGCTGCGATAACCAGGATGAAAACTATCGTTCTCAGATAAACAAGGTCGAAATGACGTAATAAAAAGAAGTCTATTGTCCAGGTAATAACCCCGGCCAGGGTCAATACAAAAACAACCCCTCCTGCCATTCCTGCAGCAGTGTCCATCTTTTTCGATACCCCAACAAAAGGGCAGTTTCCCAGATATTGGGCCAGCAGAATGTTGTTAACAAAAATTGCACTTACGGCCATAAGTAGATAATCAGACATTTAAATTCCTCCCTACATATCTTTTGCTTTTCCAAACAAATTCATGGTACAGAGTATGAGCCCCAGACAGACAAATGCACCAGGAGCACTAACCATGAAGGTAAACGGTTCAAAGGATGGGCCCATTATTTTGATTCCGTAAAGAGTTCCCGCTCCAAACAATTCTCGAATCGCTGCCAGAACGGTCAAAGAAATAGTATAACCTATTCCCATTCCCAGTCCATCGGCGATAGATGCAACCACCCCATTTTTGGAGGCAAACGCCTCTGCTCTGCCCAACACGATGCAGTTAACTACAATAAGTGGAATGAATATTCCCAGCTTTTGGTAAAGGGGATAGGCATACGCCTGTGATACCAGCTCCACTATAACAACAAATGTAGCAATAACTACAATAAAACAGGCGATCCTTACACTCGGAGGAATAATTTTTCTTAACAAAGAAATGAGAATATTTGAAAAGACCAGAACAAATGTCAACATGAGACCCATCCCGATACCGGTTTCTACTGATTTTGTAACCGCCAGCGTAGGACAAAGCCCCAGCACAAAACGAAACGGTGGAATCTCAGCCCATAACCCTTTGGTAAATTCCTTAACAATACTCATGTGTCTCTCCTTATTTGATCTCCTTTAGTTTTGCTAATATATCACTCTTCAAATTTTTGTAAATTTCAGAACCAAGGTTGGCGCCTTCGCAAACACCCCTGGATGTTATGGTCGCACCGGATACGGCATCTACCTTACCGCCATCTTTCTTAACCCTGATAATTTCGTTTACTGAAAGACCATTAAAGCTATTCTTGAAGGGTTCTGAATCCTTGGCTCGCGCACCAACCCCCGGTGTTTCCTTGTGAGTAGTAATTCCGATACCGGAAACAGTATCGTTTTCCAAGTTAACGGCCATAATCATTCCAATATCTCCTCCAAATCCTGATCCTTGTGTTTCGAAAGCAACTACATTAGTTTCTCCATCGAAAACCCCGGGGAAAAAATTAATCTCTTTTTCATTATACTTCAACTTGAAACGATCTTTAATTGGATTATTGGTGCATCCCTTGAAGACTTCCATTATCACCGGACCTTTTACAAATTTAAGCTCTTGATATTCGATCTTCTCCATGGTGACCATACGCACCCCCGCGAGCAATGCTGCGGCAATACCACAAATAAGACCAAGGACAACGACCATTTTTATAACATCACGCATTTTCTACCACCTTTCCGATAGCCTTCGGCCTGATTTTATCGACAAGCGGATTAATAAGATTCATGAGGAGAATAGCAAAAACTACCCCGTCATAGTACAATCCAAGGCACCTTATCAGGACTGTTATTATTCCACAACCCAATCCAAATATCAGCATGGGGATAAAATTAACCGGAGAGGTCGTATCATCAGTAGCCAGAAAAAAGGCCCCGAGCATAACATTTCCGGTTAAGAGGTGAAACAAAGGGAAAGCGTATTTTTCCGGATTGGCAATATTGAACAGAAAAGCGGTGATAAAGATTCCAACCAGAAAAGAGATGGATATTTCCCACCTGATAAATCCTCTAACGATAAGGTAGATTCCGCCGATTAAAAGACCCAGCCCGCAAACAGCGCCAATACCTCCTGACTGCTTTCCTATAAAAAGATCCATCAAATTGTATTTAGCAGTTGCTGCTGTTCCGAAATGCTTCAGCGCCGCCAAAGGATAAGCCATATAAAAACCAAGATCGTAATTTAGAAATGCCTCATCAAAATCCATGTGACCTTTCCAGGAAATCATAATAATAGCAAAACCAATAAGGGTGGGATTTAATGGATTTGCCCCGATTCCTCCGAAGACCTGTTTGCCGATAATGATGGCAACAAAGGCGCCTATCACTACCAGCCACCAGGGCACGCTGGCCGGAAGGAGCATACCTATAAGAAGTCCACTAAGGGCAGCGCTTCCGTCATCAATTGAAATCTTCTTCCTGGCGATAATATTTATAACCAGTTCGGCAATCATTGCGCATCCAATAGAGAGGGTAATAACCCTCAGGGCAGGCATCCCGAAAATTGAGATTCCCACAAATAATGCCGGAAGCGCCGCCACTGCAATATTGATATTTCTGACGGAGATTCTACTTCCATCGTGCCAGTGAGGTGCAGAGGAAACAGCAAGTTTTTTGTCGTTATTCATTAACCGCCTCCGAAAGTTTAATTAACTCAAGTTCATGTTTAGCCAATTTAATGTACTGTAAAAGAGGTCTTCTCGCAGTACAGACATATGCACATAATCCACATTCTATGCAAGAATTAAGATCGTATCTTTCAGCATCTTCATAAAATCCAAATTCCGCAAACCTGCAAAGAAAATTCACCGGGATCCTTACCGGACAGATCCTTACGCACTCGCCACAGCTGATACAGGGATAATCTGAGACCTGAGCGCTGTCGGATTCGCTTTGAACTGTAATTGCTTCGGTGTTTGGCTCAATGGGAAGATCTTTGGAATAAGTAGCGGTTCCCATCATGGGTCCGCCTAAGATTATCCGGTCATTTTCCTCCGGAGCAACATTGTATTTAGAAAGAATATCACCGATGGGTGTCCCTATCCTTGCCTTGACATTAATAACCTTTCCATTTTTTCCCACCACGGAAAGCGCTTTAATTACGGGAACTTTTCCCGTAGCAAACGCCTCGCCAACGGCGGCTGTACTTTCCGCGCTAATCACAGCAACTCCAATATCTTCCGGCTTCTGTCCGGCGGGGACTACCTTGCCAAGAGTGTTTTTTATAATCATTTCTGGAAGGGCATCAGGGAAGGTTGCAGACACGGTTTTTACCGTAGCCCCCGTACGATTTGCTTCTTTAGACAAATTCTCGGGAACAGCAATAATAAAATTACTTACCCCGGTAATCTTTTTAAGAAAATCAATCCCCTCTTTTATCCGGGAGGAATTTGTCCTTACAATCTCTTGATTGACAGTAATTCCCAAGTCTACATCCATTCCATTGATGATTATTGTATCAACCTTCTTTGTGACGTCACTGAATTTACGGAAGGAAAATTTACCAGGGGCGAATTCTAAAAAGTCTATAGCTGTTTCCAATGTTGCCTCCCCGGTAAACTGATCATCCCAATCATCGTTTCTATCTGATTCAATTTTGATGCCCTCGTACGCCTGGCCTAATGCATCTGTATAAGGAAAAATACTGGATATCTTTCCCGTTACCGGAGAGATGACATACTCTGGTGAGTCAGGAAAAGCCTTAATCTTCTGACCGGTCTTAACATTATCGCCGACCTTAAGAAGCTTTTCTTCCGATTTTCCATTTAATTTTTTCAGAAATAGGATAGCTTCCCGGGAAGCAGGAATGTCCTCAAAAGGGAACGATTCCAAACAATATTTCAATTCCGGTTTTTTTAATCCAAAAAACGGTTTTTTGATCATGATTCAAGCCTTCGCAAAGATGTTTATTATCAATCTACATAACATGGCATTCTCCACACTTGACCGGCCCTGTTTCCTGTTCCTTGTGACAATCAAGACATTGACTGTGAAATGCTTCTGCCCTGGAATAATTGTCCCCATCCTTATAATGGCATTCGATACAGGATAATGGCATTCCTTCGCCTTCTTCATAGTAATGGTGACAATCGATACAGCCGATGTCGTATTCGGTTGAGTGCATATTGTGGTCAAATAAAACCTTTCCTGCATTTGTTTTGTATAGAAGCCTTATCGGTATATCCGGTTTCTTTTCTACCATGCTGTATCCGGCAGCACCTATTATAAGCATGACCACCATAATGATACATGCCACCATTTTCTCTTTTTTTTTCATAATCTACAGTCCCTTCTTACTGTTTTTATCATGCCTTCTCCATGTGTTTTCCCGCTATTTATTGAGATTTAAAGTAGTAATTAGAAAACCTTGACAGGGATTTTGAGTTATTATATTAATTTTCAATGAAATAGCAAATAATTTTTTTTGAACACGAATTAACTCAAAATAAATGCTACCGTAAGCGAGATTAAAAAGGATACCACATTAATCATCATCAAAAAAATTATTGATCTTTCTCACCAATCGTTCCATGGTCTTTTTCTCTTCTGTTTTTTTGCGCTTTATCGCCTTGTTAACAACGTTGATTATTTCATCAGGGGTGAATGGTTTGGAAATGTAATCCATTGCTCCTCGTTTCATAGCCTCGGTCGCGCGGCCGACACTCGGGTAGCCGCTGATCATAACTATAGTTGAATCTGGCGAACGTCGGTTGATTTCCTCAACTACGTTCATTCCATCGAAGCCGGGCATCTTCCAGTCGCAAAGAATCACGTCAAAGGATGAAGCTGAGGCAAGTTCGAGGCCTTCTTGGGGACTTGCTGTAGTAACAACATCAAAACCCTCTGCAGTAAATAGATATGTGGAATTAAACCCAGTCAGGGCAGGATTGGTAAAAAAACCTGAAGACTGGCAATGGAGTAGCGCCGGAC
>JAGHDE010000083.1 GCA_021160085.1 Pseudomonadota bacterium
GTTCTATATCCTTATATATAGGTATACGCAATTAATATGCCAAAAAATAATCCACAAAAACGCGTGGAAAAACAATATGTTATCTTTTTTAAGATCAGCCTCAATACAATTTTTGGCCAATTTTTGGCACTTTTTTAAAAAAATTGTCGTTTTTCTCCTCACTTTCGATTTGCCCAAAAGGAAAAAAATTAAGCAGAGGGATTGGGTTTTAGGATGTTAAAGGAAAATATATAACCACTTCCGTTCCCTCATTTTCTTTGCTGTGAATGATTATTTCTCCTCCGTGATTTTCAATGATTCTATAGGTGATAGCCAAACCCAGGCCGGAACCCAGCTCTTTGGTAGTAAAAAACGGGTCAAATATTTTTTCCTGGATGCCTTGGGGAATACCGCATCCCTTATCCTTGACGCTCAATTTTATACGCGAAAGAGAAATGCTTTTGGAAAGCGGGTGTTCTCGATTTTCAATTTTTGCCGCTATATGAATGGAGCCACCTTGAGGCTGGGACTGTACTCCATTTTTTAAAACATTCCATAAAACCTGGCTTATTTGTTTCTCATTACCTTCCATGAAAAGATTGGGAGTAATTAATTTTGTCACCTTGATATTTTTCCGGCATTCGGGGCCATTAAGAAAAAGACTAATTGTGTCCTCTACCAATGAGGTGAGGTTAAGTTTATTTTTTTCTACTTCTCCAGGATGAGCAAAAAGAAGAAAATCAGAAATCAAGCCGTTCAATCTTTTGGATTCTCTCAATGCAATGTTCATAAGTTGACAATTTTCATTATCGAGATTTAGTTCATCCTGCAAAACCTGAATGGAACCACTTAAGGAAGTCAGGGGATTGCGAATTTCATGGGCAATTCCGGCGGCAAGCTGACCTACTGCTGCCAGTCGGTCTATTTGCTTTATTTGTTTTTCCATCTCGCGATAGCGGGTCACATCGCGAAATGTAAAAATTTTTCCGGTTTTGTTCCCCAAAGTGTCTCGAAGAATAGAAACGGAAAATCCTAAAATGATTTGAATCCTGTCTGATCGGGAAAAGGGCAGTTCAGAACGCTGGAGGAACCTCTTTTGGTTAGTGTTTTGATCGTTATTTTGGAGGTTGTTTTTTGACGGAGGAAATATCCGATCAAATTTTTTCCCTAAAACTTCGAAAATGGAATAACCGGTAATCTCCTGAGCAGCTTTATTAAAAGAGGTGATCTCATCATTTTGATTTAGGGTAAGGATCCCGGTGTTGATGCTTTGCACAATGTTGTTATGAAGCGCCTCAAGCTGTTTGAAATCAATCTCTTTTTCTTTCAGCTCTTTCTTAGACCGGCGTGTTTGTTCGGAGAGAAGACTGGAAAGGAAGGCGGTTGCATAGAATCCGGTGATATTCATAGCAATTGTATAGAAGATATCACTGGCCTTGTAGTAGAGGACACTGGGAATATTCCCGGATATTGAGGGAATGAGCCCATAATATTCAAGATCTAAACAAGCCCCGTACAAAATGCTGCTTGCTGAAGCAATGATAAAACCGCCTCGTCGGTAGAGGAGAATGCTGGCGTTAATAATGGAAAGTATGTACAAAAATGAAAAGACGCTTTCAAACCCACCGGTTACATAGACAATAATAGTAACGAAAACGAGATCAAAGAAGATTTGAAAATAAGCAAAAAGCGGGAGATTTTTAATATGGGTTATGAAAAGAGCATAACCCAATGTTAATAGATAGGTGCATACAATTATGCCATAAAGGCAGAGTAGATAAGTTTCTAAGTAAGTGGATGTTTTTTTAAAATGAACCAGGACAGTAGAGCCGAGGAGAAACGTTATGATGACGACCCGGAAAAACATGAGCCATTTGAGTTTCCTGAGAAACTCTTCCCGGGTATCAACTAACTGGGGCGAGGATGCCATGGGTGATGTGTTAATTACACTTTGCGGTTAATATATCTAAGAAGAACCAGTCAGGAGCCCCCTGTCCGCGGAAAAGAATCTCCGTGGAATGTTTTTTTACAGTGTATCCGGCCTGTTTTAAAAGCTCTTCATATTCTTCTGTGCGTTTTTTTTCGTTTGAAACCCCTTTGTTTATTATATCTCCAGTCCGGAATGGGAAAAGAGCAAGGTTTATCCGGTTGTTTTTTGCGAAATTAACAATATCTTTTTCCCCTGATCCCAGGGGCTTGCCCTTTTTTTTGTCCCGGAAATAAGCAGCGGTTGCCAACAGGGTTTTCCCCTTAAGTTTTTTGCTGTTTTTCCTTAAATAAACAAACAGATCAGCCTGTTCCCAGGTTAAATTAATATCCAGTTTTTTACATATTGCGGCTCCTGTCGCCATTTTCTCTAAATCCGAATCAACACATACCCCTTTGATCCCAAAAAGTTTGTTTATCGTTATACTTGGCATGCCAAACCCCGCACAAACTTCTACAGTTTCGGCTGGCTGTAGATCGTGATAGGCAACCTGCCCAAAGAATACTGTTTCATCAAGGTGAATACCTGCTGCTCTTAGCTTGGCACTGTGCCGGACCAGGTTGCTTTGGGCACGAGGAAATGGAGAATTGGCAGTTAACAGATCAATCACCGATTGGAAATGATCACCTAATAACGTTTGTGGGGAAACAAAGGATTTCTCATAATTCATGGTGATATAATACAACTCCTTAATTTATAAATCTCATGGCTGAATTAAAATGTCAAAAGACCAGAATTTTGACCCCTAATCTCCAGCCTTTGATTCCTGTCCACTGTCCTTTGAAGAAACTTTAATAATGGTTTTTACATTCCCCCGGGGATTGAAATCGCCGGTTATTTCTAAAAACCGTGGTTTCAATTTGTCATAAAGGTCGGTGTATATTTTGTTTATTGCTTCTTCATGCGAGACATATAGACTGCGATATTTATTGAGAAAAAGCTTAAGAGCTTTTAATTCTAAAATATATCTGTCTGGAATATAGTTGATGGAGATAGTAGCAAAATCCGGATATCCAGAACGAGGGCAAAGGCATGTAAACTCTGGAAAAGTAATGTCGATGGTATAATTTCTCTCTGGACAAGGATTGGGCCAGAATTCTAACTGGGCTTCGAATATTACTTTTTCACCATATTTTAATTCAGTCAAAATTTCCCTCCTGCGTCCTGCGTAACTGAATTTTGCTATTTAATAATGGGCAGTGATCACACAATGGTTTTGGTTTGCAGAACAGATATCCAGTACGGACAATCAATGCATGAAATTCGTTATAAAGCTTTA
>JAGHDE010000124.1 GCA_021160085.1 Pseudomonadota bacterium
CCACAGAAGACTGAGCACTTGAAAAGACTGGATTCCCGTTTTCACGGGAATGACAAAATTGTGCATATTTCGACTTTTTACGAGTGCATCAAACTTTAAACCTGAAACTTTAAACTTGCCATTATGTTCAATCGTTATTATCAACAGGAACTTTTAAACTTGAGGGAATTAGCCAGGGAATTTTCCAGGGCCCATCCGGCCCTGGCTCCCATGCTTGGCGGAAAAACCCCGGACCCTGATGTTGAAAGGCTTATGGAAGGTGTGGCCTTTTTAGCAGGAATGCTGCGCCAGAAACTGGACGATGAATTTCCGGAAATTACTCATGGGTTAATCCAGCTTATCTTTCCCCATTATATGCGTCCCATTCCCGCCACTACCATTATCTCTTTCAGGCCAAAACCAGGACTGAAAGAGACGATCAATGTTCCATCAGGGGCTGAAATTGCTTCAATCCCTGTGGAGGAAACATCATGCATCTTCAGAACTTGTTGCGATCTGGAAGTTCATCCCTTAAATCTTGTAGCTGCTGAACTTCTGGAAAGTCCCGGAAGTCCAACCCAAATCCGGCTTTCTCTTGAATTGACGAACATGAGTTTGTCAAGTTGGGAAATTAAGAAATTACGTTTTTTTCTTGGCGACGATTATCCCCAGGCAGCAAATCTTTACTTCTTGCTCAGCCGCTGCATTAAAAAGATCATCATCAGACCAACAGAGAGGGGAACTCCCGTAGAGCTTCCCCCGGATGCCATTGTTCCAGCGGGTTTTTCTTCGGAAGAAGCCCTTTTCCCCTATCCCGACCAATCTTTTCCCGGCTACCGAATTTTGCAGGAGTATTTCATCTTACCGAAAAAGTTTCTCTTCTTTGACCTGACCGGTCTGGACAGGTGGCAAGACAGAGGGGACGGTTCATCATTTGAGATTTTATTTGAATTGGGGAATATTCCCATAGCCGTGCCCAGGATCAAACCGGAAAGTTTTGTGCTTTTTGTTTCTCCCGCTGTCAATCTCTTTGCCCACGAGGCAGACCCCATCGTTGTTGACCATCGTCAAACAGAATATAGAGTCCGGCCCGCCACCGGAAACGATAGACACTATCAGGTTTACTCAATAGACCGGGTAATAGGACTTGTGCAGGGCAGCGTTGAACACCGTGAATACGTGCCTTTTGCGTTCTTTGGCCAACAGGAAGACAATATGCCCGTTTATAATATTACCTGGAAAAATTCTCTCATTGATCAATCACCGAATGTCTTCCTGAGTTTGACATATCCTCCCTCAGCCGAGCTTTCTGCTTCTGAAACCCTCTCCACTTCGCTGACATGTACCAATGCCTCTCTTCCAGAGAATCTACAGCTCGGAGACATCTCCCAACCCACTGAAACTTCACCGGAGCTGATGGATTTCAAAAATATCCTTCCCCCAACAACTCCGATTCAGCCCCCTATAGGAAGCAATATGCTGTGGCACTTTTTATCTCACCTCTACCTGAACTATCTATCCCTTGTTCATATTGATAATATAAAGGAGCTGCTTAGCCTTTATATTTTTCCTGAGGGACGAGACAGAACCAAGATTGCCGCTAATACCAAACGTGTAGATGGAATTCTGGATATTCAGGTAATCCCCGTTGACCGGCTGGTATCAGGATATATGATGCGTGGCCAGGAAATTCGGATCAAACTTCGACAGGATAATTTTGCGTCACCTGGGGATATGTTTCTTTTTGGGTCGGTCATGGATTGGTTTTTGGGGGTTTACAGCAGTATGAATTGCTTTACAAAGCTTACTGTTGAAGAAAGCATTACAGGAGAAATCTATTCATGGCCACCCAGAATAGGCGACAGACCCTTGTCATAAAAGATGACCTGTTAAAAAACGGTAACCATTTTTCCTTTATTCAGGCAGTGCGCCTGCTTCGTTATTGGATCCGGAGAGATGACCTGGATGAAAAACTTATTGGCCAATCCATCAGGGCAAGGCCGAAATTATCTCTCGATTTCCCCGGTACTGATATTGAATCCATAGAAGAAATCTCCGGGGAGAACCCTCTTTTTTTATTAACTGTCACCTTCCTGGGTCTTTATGGCGTTTCCTCTCCACTACCAACCTTTTATACCGAAGACCTCATGGATGAAGCGTCCAGAGACATATCGGTTACACGTGATTTCCTGGATATATTCAATGCTCCTTTTTATAGACTCTTCTACCAGTGCTGGAGCAAATACAGGCAATCCATTAAAATCATTGATGAACAGGATACTGTTTACCTGGAAAGGCTTTTCTGTTTTCTTGGTCTCGGGATTGAAAGACACCGACAAGATATTGCGAACGTGCAAGGTCTTATTCCCTACATCGGGCTTTTTACACAGTTTCCCCGCTCTGCACAGGGGTTAAAGACTCTCCTGGCAAGCGCTTTAAAAGAACCCCATCTGGAAATTATTCAATGTGTTCCCCGGACGGCTTCTATTCCCGAAGATCAGCGCATATTTCTCGGTACTTCCACGGCAAACCTGGGGGTAAATAGTTATTTAGGGCAAGAAATAGACGATCGAATGGGTGCATTTCGTATAAAAATCGGCCCTGTCGATGCCGATGCCTTTCACGAGTTTCTTCCCGATACCCGTAAATTTGATGCTATGGCTCAGCTTGTCCGCCTGTACCTGGACAAACCCTTAAAATGGGATAGTGAAGTGATTCTCGATGCCAGGGAAGTCAGAACGGTCCGCCTGGGAGAATCGCGCTGGTCACACCTGGGATGGAATACGTGGATATTTTCAGAGAAAAGTCATCCTCACGATGTAAGCGTAAGATTTCAAGGGGAATAAAAAAGAGTTTTAAGTTTAAAGTTGCAAGCTCGCTTATGAATTTTACTATCGCTGGAACTTCAAACTTTAAACCTGAAACTCTCTCTTAGAAAGGAGAAATTCCATGATAACCGTAGATATTAAATCTCTGTTAATTCATCTGAATCCGTTTTGTACCAACGTGCTTCAGTCGGCAGCCGGGCTCTGCGTTTCCCGCACCCATTATGAGGTCACAGTGGAGCATTTTCTGGTCAAATTTTTAGATGAACCCCAGTCTGATTTGCCTCTTATATTCCGCCAGTTTGAGATGGACCCTGGACGGGTCAAAAAGGCGCTGGAGGAAACCCTTGAGGAATTCAAACCCGGAAATGCCGCCAAACCTGTTTTTTCCCCCCTCCTTTTAGAACTTGTGCAGGACGCCTGGATGATTGCCTCCATCGATCTCGGTGAAAAGACGATACGTTCGGGGGCCATTCTCCTGGCATTTTTAGCGAAACCAACCTTTTTCGCCTCGGGACGATATGCGGATCTTTTAAAGACCATCAGCAGGGAGGCCCTGACGGCCCAGTTTTGGAATATCACTAAACATTCCATGGAAGAAAAGACAGTGGCCGTGGCTCCGGGGACTGAAGAGAAGGCAGAAGGAGCGGGAGCAGCAGGCGCCGGCACTGCTCTTGGCCGATTCTGCACGGATTTTACACAAAATGCCAGAGAAGGAAAGATCGATCCTGTTTTCGGCAGGGATCAGGAAATACGTCAGATGATTGACATATTAGCGCGGCGGAGGAAAAACAATCCCATCTGTGTGGGCGAAGCCGGTGTGGGAAAAACAGCGGTGGTGGAAGGCCTGGCTCTGCGCATTACCGAAGGCGATGTACCGGACATATTAAAGGATGTAACCATATTGAATCTTGATATGGGTCTTCTTGAAGCAGGAGCAGGTGTAAAAGGCGAGTTCGAAAACCGCCTCAAAGGAGTAATCAACGAGATCAAGTCCTCGGAAAAACCGATAATATTGTTTATTGATGAGGTCCATACTCTCATTGGTGCGGGTGGCCCTGCCGGTGGCGGCGATGCCGCGAATCTTCTCAAGCCGGCCCTGGCGCGGGGTGAGCTACGGACAGTAGCGGCGAC
>JAGHDE010000191.1 GCA_021160085.1 Pseudomonadota bacterium
GTATATATCAGTTTACAGGGATCAGGGGGCAGTATATATCAGTTTACAGGGATCAGGGGTCAGCCTGCCCTGGCGAAACTCCGGTTTGCAGGGATCAGGGATCAGGGGTCAGTTTCCAAATTTCGAGTTTCCAGTTTCTAATTTCCAATTTCAAATTTCCAATTTCGAGTTTCAACTCTAAACTTTGTTAATTGATTGACAAAGCCGATAATTTTCAGGTATATTCCTTCTCCACTCTTATAGAAAGCATTCCATCCCCCCATAGAGGAGATTTTTATGAAAAAAGTCAAGATCAAGGAAATGCTGTTGGAATTGAGGAAAGATACCCTTAAGAAGATTGCTGAAAACATGAAGATGGAGATAGACCACCTCCAGGAGGCTATGTCTGATATTTATGACCTCGCTGATGATGAAAGGGGAAGACAGTTTTCAATTCTGCTTTCGGATCTGGATCGGGAGAAGATAGATCAGCTTGACGATGCCCTGGAGCGTCTTGAAGAAGGAACCTATGGAATCTGCGAAGAATGCGGCCAAAAAATTTCCGCAGCAAGGCTTAAGGTAAGGCCTTTTGCCAAGTATTGCGTTCCCTGTAAAAACAAAATTGAAAAAAACAACGAATATCTTCATGAAGAAGAGGGTGGACTCCCCTACCGCCGGGTAATACCGAATACTGAGGAGACCGAAGAATAAATATTTTTCTTTTTCAAATTATTTTCTCATGTCGCAAATTATTTTAGGTACTGCCGGCCATATTGACCATGGGAAGACTGCCCTGATAAAAGCCCTTACCGGAGTTGACCTGGACCGGCTTAAGGAAGAAAAAGAAAGGGGCATTACCATTGAATTAGGATTTGCCTCGTTATCCCTGTCCTCTGATCAAAGGATAGGGATAGTGGATGTTCCCGGCCATGAAAGATTTGTCAAACGGATGGTAGCCGGGGCAGGTGGCATTGATATTGTGATGCTGATAGTAGCTGCGGATGACGGCGTGATGCCTCAGACCAGAGAGCACTTTGCCGTCTGCCAGCTTCTTGGCATCAAGCACGGCCTGATTGTGATCACCAAAAAAGACCTTGTTGAGCCTGAATGGTTGGACCTGGTCAAAGATGACATTAAACAGCTAATCAAAGGGACATTCCTCGATGGCGCTCCAATAATTCCCGTCTCCTCAATAACCAGAGAGGGAATCACCCACGTGGTTTCCGCAATAGAACAAATTGTTCCAAATGTTGGCGAGAAAGCTTCTGATGGGATTCCATTCTTGCCGGTTGATCGCATATTCACCATGAAGGGGTTTGGAACAGTGGCAACCGGAACCCTGATTTCAGGAACAATCCGGCTCGGTGAAACCCTGGAAGTTCTTCCTGCCGGCCTCCAGGCCAAAGTAAGAGGGCTTCAGGTCCATAATTCCGCAGTAGAAGCCTCCCTGGCCGGGCAAAGAACCGCGATCAATTTAAAGGGATTTGAAAAAGGATTTATCAAACGGGGCGATGTCCTTTCCCTTCCCGATCTGCTTGAGCCTGCCCACCGTTTTGATGTAAGGTTAGAGCTCCTGCCTGATGCTCCTGCTCCCTTAAAACATGGTGAAGAGGTTCGTCTCCATCTTTTTACCTCGCAAACCCTGGCTCGCATCATCAGTTATGAAAACAATGTTCTGGAGCCGGGCGGGTCTTATTTTGTCCAGTTGCGTTTTGCCGAACCGCTGGTATCAATTCCCGGGGCCCGGTTTGTCATCAGGAACATCGATGCCTCCCGGACCATTGGAGGAGGCATAATTTTAAGCCCTCATCCTCCCAAACACCGCCGGAAAGACCCCAACACCCGAATCTGGTTTCAGATGCTCGAGGACAAAAAACTCGAAGATATTTTGGCCACCCTTGCCAGGAATGCGGGTATAAATGGAATAACCAGAAAGGACCTCCTGCGGCAGGTCAATGCTCCGGCCGGTGAGATTGAAAAAACCTGGAAAGACCTTAAGAAAAAAAAGATGGTTGTGGAAATAAATCCTGACTCCCATCAGGCAATTCATTGTGAAACCCTCATCGCCTATGAAAACAGGCTGGAAACCATCCTCAAAGAATATCACCGCCAAAATCCCTTAAAGACCGGAATGCTTTTAGAGGAGGCCAAAAACCGCCTGGGAATTAAACAATCCAACAAATTTTATGACTGCCTTATCCAGGCCATGGAAAAAAAGGGCTCCATCAAAACCAGAGATGATGCGATTCATCATGCCGGCCATCAAATATCCCTAACTCCCGGCCAGACGAAGCTAAAAACCGATATCGAGTCCGCTCTCTCCTCTATGGGACTGACCCCGCCCACCCTTCGTGAGCTTACTGATCAATTCTCTGTTTCCCCGAGTGAGATTAAAACCATCCTGAAACTATCAGTCCAGGAAAGGAGTGTTGTTAGAGTAAAAGAAGAGCTTTGGTTTGCCCGGGAACATATTGCTCTTCTTGCCCAGAAGGTTATTGAATATCTGAAGGAAAACAAGGAGCTGACCCCGGGAGATTTTAAAAAAATCACTGGCATCTCCCGCAAGTATTCAATCCCCCTGCTGGAATATTTTGACCGGGAAAAGATCACAGTCAGGGTAGGCGATAAACGCCTTCTTCGGGAGAGCAAATCTCTGGGATAGTTTTTATATGCCATAACAGGGATCAGGAGTCAGGAGTCAGGAGTCAGTTTGCGGGTTGCGAGCCTGCCCTGGCGCATTCCGTTCCGTTGCTTTGGAAGGTATCATTTTACCAGAGTGGAAAAATAAATCACCTGTCTGCCGCCTGCCTGTGCGTGCTCGCACGCAGACAGGTGCTGGCACAGGCAGGTCA
>JAGHDE010000043.1 GCA_021160085.1 Pseudomonadota bacterium
GCTCTTATTTTTGGCGCGAGTATTTTTTTGATAAAGCTTATAATAGATATTCCTTTTAATATTTATACTGCCTTCGTTATTGAAGAACGGTATGGTTTCAATAAAACTACGCCAGGGCTTTACGCTGCTGATTTTATTAAATCCCTGATTTTAAGCGCCTTCGTCGGAATACCCATATACGTAGGAATGCTCTGGTTTATGGCTAAGGCAGGAGATTACTGGTGGTTATGGTGCTGGTGCTTCATTGAGACCATCCAGGCTCTCTTGCTCATCATTTTCCCGGTCTGGATTGCCCCGTTATTTAATAAATTCACGCCCATTGAGGAGGGGGAATTAAAGGAGAAGATTTTGTCTCTTTCTAAAAAAGTGGGTTTTCCTTCCCAGGGAATATTCATCATGGATGGGTCCAAAAGATCTCAACATTCCAATGCCTACTTTACCGGTCTGGGAAAAAAGAAACGGATCGTTCTTTTTGATACCCTCGTTCAGCAGATGAAACTTTCTCAAATCTTAGCTGTGCTTGCCCATGAGTTTGGGCACTTTAAGCTTCATCATATAAAGAAAATTTTTATTATAAACTCGATAGTTTTTCTGGTTAGCCTTTATTGCTTAAGCCATCTTTTCCGTCTGGAAATTTTTTATCACGGCTTTGGATTTTTTCACTCTTCAAACTATGCTGCTCTGGTTATCTTAGGCTTATCTGTTTCTTCTCTTTCCTTTATTGTTACGCCTCTTTTTTCCATGCTTTCCCGGCGCTTTGAATATAAAGCCGATGAATTTGCAATTAAAAATTTAGACGACCCACAGGCCATGCCGGAAGTCATCGCTGTTTTAACCAGGGAAAACTTGATGAATATAAATCCTCATCCCTGGTACAGTTTTTTCCATTACAGCCATCCCACCCCGGTGGAACGTATTAATTCAATAAAAAAATTATTGAAAAATTAATGGGTTAAAACATTTTTACATCTTTTCCCTCAATAAAGCATCTACGACTTCTACGGCAACATCGTTGCTTATATTTTCAGTGTTTATCACCAGATCATAGTTCTGCTGATCATATATGTTAGCATTGAAATACTTTTTTATGTAGGCTTCACGGTCACTATCTATCTTAACAACAAGTTTTTTTGCCTCTTCGAGCGATTGATCAAACCACTTTGCAATATTTTCAACCCTCCTCTCTAAAGGAGCAATGAACTGCAGCCGGATAATTTTATCCTTCGGAAGGATTAAATGAGCGCCCCTTCCCACTATTACTGCACGCCCTTCTTTTCCAATAGCCTTAATTACTTTTCTCAGATGCCGTAGATAATCGCTGGACCAGAGGTGATGCGTGTTTGTCACAGAAGCTATTATATCCTCTAAAGAAGAAATTTTTTTCTCATCTAAATTTTCTACCTCTGAAGCCGATATCTTGGCGCTTTCTGCCACTGCTTCGCTTATTTCCTCATCGAAAAAATTAAGGCTGTGTTTCTCCGCTACCTTTTTTGCCACGATATAGCCTTCACTCCCCGCCTGCCTTGAAATTGTTATAACTGGAAAATTAGGATTTCCCTTTTCCATCTCTGCTGCCTGCGCGATTTTCTGCTCCTTGACTTTGCTTTCTATTATCTGCTGAATAGACCGTTTCATGCTGCCTCCTTGTTTCTTTTGGATGATTGGGTTTGCATCATTTTGTTGATAGAATAATTAGATTCCTCACCACCCTTAATTTTCTTTACATAATAATGAATTATACAAAGAAAAGCCGCTAATGTTCAAGAAAAAAAATTTCAAAAAAATAATTATACGTTTGCATTTGATTGAAAATAGAGTATTTTTATGAAAAAATTGTTCTCTCATTTTTTCATAAAACAGCACGAGCATGCTATCTATAATCAAAACCTTCCTGTTTTTTGTTGTTCTTACCCTGATTATCATCAATCCAGTTTTTGCCGACCAAAAAGTTTCTGTCATTGTCAGTCGTAACATCATTCCTTATAATCAAACAGTAGAAGGCATAAAGAAAAAAATGCCTGAATTTCGATTCAAAGAATATATATTGGAAAAAGACGGCAACAAAAATGAAAGCGTATTAACCCACATTGGAAAAGACCCCTCAGATCTAATTTTAGCGGTTGGGCCGGAAGCAACCCATTTGCTAAAAAATCTTGAGCCCCTCTCTCCCCGAGTCTTCTCCATGGTCTTAAATCCCGAAAAAATATTTCCTGGAAAACTTCCTTTTCCTGGAGTAAGCATGAATTATCCCCCCACAACCATTCTCTCGCTGATCAAAAAAATTTTCCCGAAAAAAAACAAGGTGGGGATTTTTTACTCCCCGGTTTTAAATTCTCATTTGATCAAACTATTCGAACAAGAAGAAGAAACTGGTATAACAATTTCTCCCTTTCCTGTTAATTCCTCTGCTGAAATCAGGTCTATCTTAAAATCCCCCCAATTTGATCCAGATATTTTACTCTTTATTCCCGACCAAACAATCATAAAGAAAAGGCTGATCAATTATATTATCGAGGAGTGTCTTTTTCGCAATATTCCTACAATTGGATTCAATAAGTGGTTTGCCCGAAGCGGCTCTTTGGCAGCTTTTTATCTGGACTATGAAGAAGTCGGAAAACAAACCGGCGAAGTAGCCTTAAAAGTTTTGAAAAACAGGCAATCAGAGCCTTGGGTCGAGGCTCCGAACAACTTGAAAATTATTTTAAATCTTAGAATGGCCCGCAAATTTGATCTGCAAATTTCTGACGAAATA
>JAGHDE010000084.1 GCA_021160085.1 Pseudomonadota bacterium
CCTGTCAAGTTCGTGAAAATCAGACTTCATCGATCTCATTTTTTTAGCCGTGGCTTCAAAGCCTTCAACACACTTGAAGATAAGCCGCCAGTGTTCCACCACACCAAGAGAGTTGATCATAAGGGTATTGGTTGTTATAAGACCCTGTTCGCGGTCGATCTTAACTCCCTCAAGTTGAGGAAAAAAGTAGTTGTCGGAGATAGCGCCAAACGCACTGATCCCTCCGGCAAAAGGAGCTTCCATAATATCGTTTACGGTAAAAAACGGTTTCTGTTCAAAGCGGGCATCCTGGAGAAGCATCAGTTCTTCCTCAGTATAATGAAATCGCTCCTTCCACAGATCTTTCGGGGAGAGATCCTTTCTGGTAAGCGAACTCTGGCTGGCAAGCATGCCCAGGCTTTGACCGCCGCGCCAGACCAAAGGAAGAGCTCCAACTGCCCACTCTGCGCTTCCACCAATCTCACCGATCATGCTGTGGAAACCACGGCCATCGGGAAAGCAGAGACCATCCAGTCCTATGACCAAAGCCGGAAAAAGATCTCCGTCTTTGTCAAAGGGAGTGGCCACACCCATGGAATTGAGCTGATCCATGACCGGATGATGACGAGGCCGATCAAGAAAGTAGGCGGTCAGTTCAGACAGGTCTTTTACGCCACAAGCATCAGCAATGATTTTTACACCATCTTTCAAATCGATATCCCGGGGGTTGAACTCGGGAAATATAGCACCAGTCATCCAACGCTCAACGTAAATATCAGGAAGGTGCCTTTTGACTCCGGACTCGGTAACAAAAATAGAGGTGAGCGAGCTGTGAAGGCCCTTGACTGACTTGCTGGTGCCTTCGATCACGTCTGATCCCATGGACAACCTGCTGACCTCCTCACTTAAACCATAGCCATAGCGGCTGCAATGTTCCTCCTTACCGAAAAGCGCTCCCACCGGGATGGTTGGATTACTGCCGGCTTCAACCCCAGGCTTAACCCGTACCCCCTCGGTTATAGCGCTCTCGATTATCACTTCCTCCCCTACTTCAAAAGTATCTGCTGTAATCTGAAGCACTTCACTCATCACCTGGGCTGCAGTTCGGTCATTATAACGTTTTAACCGATTAATCAAACCCTTGGTTTGCTTTTTCTGAGTCACGTTTTTCAGGGCGCCAAAGCCATCCATAGCAACTGCTGCGGCAGGGAGAGCAGCAGCCAAAATCACCGACTGACGGAGCTGTTTCTTCCTGAATACACCAAGGTTCGAAAGACCGTTAACCTGCTCATCTATCACGAACACCGTGCCCTCGGCAACCTTAAGGCCGTAAAATTCCAGTACCTCCCTGTGTCTTAAATTGAAAGTGGAAAGTTTGTTTTTGCTTATCTTTATCGGCTTGTAACAACCATTATAGCTTAATCTCGCATCAGCAATGTCGCAGCGTAGGGGATTATTCATTGCGGCGCTCCTTTGAATTGTTGAAATAAGTTATCGGGCTGTTGTTTAAACAAAAACTGAGAAATGTTGTTTAAAAATTTATAACAGGAGGGTTAGATAAACATCTATTTTTTGGTTAGCAGTTTTCGGAGAGACTTTAACTCCTTGATTGTATCAAGAAGGATATCTGGAACATCAGCGTTTCCTTCAGTATCAGCCTTATTTTTCCCCTCCCGAATAATTTCGCCCAGCCTCTTCTTAGCTCCAGCTATGGTATATTGTTCTTCATACAAAAGCCGTTTTACTTCAAAGATTATGTTTAAATCTTTTCTTCTATAAAGACGGTGCTTTGATTTTGTCCGCACCGGCTTTATCGGTCGAAATTCAGTCTCCCAGTATCGTAATACATAAGGCTCCAATCCGGTAAGTTTGCTTACTTCTTTTATGCGAAAATAGAGCTTATCAGGAATGGGGTTTGGTTTTTTAGATCGTTCTGATAAAATTTTAAAAGATAACTGCTTATTTTGGTCCATTTAAGGCCTTCTTCAATATAGGGCTGGCTTTAAAAGTCACAACCTTTCGGGCGGAAATTTCTATCTCTTCCCCGGTTTGAGGGTTTCTTCCGCGACGGGTCCGTTTTTGCCGAACCACAAAGTTTCCGAATCCTGAGATTTTTATCTTTTCCCCCTTTTCTAATGTTTCTTTTAAAATTTCCAAAGCTAATGCTACAATCCTTCCTGACTCCTCTTTTGACAAACCAACCTTCTCATAAATATTTTCAATTATATCCGCCTTGGTCATTTTTTTCTCCCCTTCTTTAGGTTCTTAACTCTACCCTCATCTCTTTGGTTAAATGGTTAATGATCTTTTTATGTAATAAGTTTACCTCTTCATCAGTTAAGCTTTTATCCGGCGCCTGAAACTTTATTCGATAGGCCAGACTCTTCTTCCCATCTGATATAGGCTCTCCCTCATAGACATCGAATATCTTAAGTTCATCTAAATAACGAACCTTTGAACTGCAAATAACATCTTCTATAGTTTTGCTTTCGATATCCGTGTCTACTATCAAAGCAAGATCACGATAAACAGGCGGATTTTTTGGCAAATGCTTTGCTTTTCTGTTTTCTTTATTAAAATAATAGATAATTTTCCCAAAGTCAATCTCAAAAATGAATATTTTTTTAGAAATCCCAAAGTTATCAAGAACATGGGGATTAACCTCCCCCAACACCCCCACAGAACGATTATCAATAATAATCCGGGAAGAAATTCCCGGGTGAAGATAGGGGATTGAATTATCTGCCTGGAAGGTTATCCCTTTGATAAACAAAGCCTGAAAAATGTTTCCTACAACCCCTTTTATATCATAAAAATCTGTCTCTTCTTGAGAATAATTCCAGCTCTCACTGGTTCTGAGACCACCCATCAAACCACCCAACATAACCTTCTCATCAGGAACAGGGTTTTCTCCTTTTATATAAAAAACTTTGCCAAGTTCAAAAAGCTTGAGGTTCATATTCTTATGGTTATGATTTTCAAAAGCGGTCATCAACAGGCCGGGAATGAGGCTGGTCCTCATTATGGATTGATCCCGGGACAATGGGTTTGATATTGAAAGATAACGCTGGAATTGATGTTCTGCAGGAACCAAAAGGTCTTTAACATTTTGGGGAGCAAGAAAGCTGTAGGTTATTGCTTCAGAAAAACCATTATCCGCCAATAAAGAGCGTATTTTATTCCCCTGGTTAAAACAGAGCGCCCCATCTTCTTCAGCAACCTCCATGAGAGGTAAGGTACCCGGAATTTGGTCATATCCATGGATTCTGGCTATCTCCTCAGCAAGATCAATATCTTCTTTTAGATCTCCTCTATAAGGGGGGATGGTAGCTACCAATGTTTCGTTATCTTTGGTCTCTACTGAAATTTCCAGCCTATTAAGATAATGAGCCATTGTTTCTGAAGAGATATTAATCCCTAAAATCCGGTTTGCTTTTTCAGCCTTGATCTCAATCCTGGATGGCTGATAAATTGGACTGGGATAAACATCAACGATACCTCGCGCTACCTCGCCTCCAGCTAATTGACCAATCAACTGGGCAGCTCGATTCAGAGCGGGTATCACGGTTTCCGGGTTAATTCCCTTTTCAAACCTTAAAGAGGCTTCTGTTTTTATCCCTAATTTTTTTGAGGTCCTGCTGATATTGCGGGGATTAAAATAAGCGCTTTCTAAAAGAACCGCAGTGGTTGTTTCCATTACTTCCGTATTAAGCCCCCCCATTATCCCACCAATGGCAATATATTTAGATGAATCACAAATCATAAGCGTTTCTTCATCTAAAATTTGTTCTTTATCGTCAAGGGTGGAAAAAACATCACCCGAAGAGGCCGTTTTAACAATTACCCTGCCCTCATCTAAAAGGCTATAGTCAAAAGCGTGCATGGGCTGGCCCCATTCAAGAAGAATATAGTTGGTCACATCAACAACATTGTTTATGGGCCGGATACCAGCCAACTCCAATCGACGGCGCATCCAGAGCGGAGAAGGTTGAATTTTAATACCCGAGACATAGCGGGCGGTATATCGGGGACAAAATTCAGGAGATTCAATCGTTACAGTAACATTTTTCTCAACATCCTCTTCGCCCTCTTCCACTTCAACCAAGGGCAAGGAGATATGAGTATCATATAAAGCCGCTATCTCGCGAGCGATGCCTATCATGGAAAGACAGTCCGCCCGGTTTGGGGTAAGATCAATATCTATCACATAATCTTTTAGCATGAGGACCGAGGCTATATCTTTTCCTGTTTCTGCGGTTGTCGGGAGGATCATTATTCCGGTAGATTTTTCTTCCAGATTTAGTTCCTCTTCCGAACATAGCATTCCCTCGGAA
>JAGHDE010000036.1 GCA_021160085.1 Pseudomonadota bacterium
AAGAAGAACAGCGGGAATCAGAAAGAGATAATTAGCATCAGACATAGCCGCTAACAGGTGGTCAAAGCTCACATTGCGAATTGCGAGGGCTAAAAAAAATCCACTGAAAATAATCCCGATAATAATTTTTGTTTTTACTTTTTTATCCATCATTCTTCCAGGGAAACGCGAAGCACCTCAGATACCGAGGTAATCCCTTGTTTAACTTTTTCCCATCCATCCTGACGAAGTGTCCGCATTCCATTTTCAATAGCTTTCCGTTTTATGTTTCGGGCATCCGATTTTTTTAATATAAGATTTTTGATGTCATCATTGACTGAAAGAAGTTCATAGATGCCTGCTCTTCCACGGTACCCGGTCATAGCACATTGCTCACATCCCTTTGCCTCATAAATTTCTCCCTGAATATTTTCATCAGACAGGTCAACCCCCATCTCCTCCAGAACGTGAGGATCAGGGCGTGATGGAATACGGCAGTGCGGGCAGAGCACTCTTACCAGACGCTGAGCCATGATTCCTATAAGACAGGAGGAGATAAGATAATCTTCTGCACCCATCTCCAGCAACCGGGAAACAGCACCGGCCGCATCATTCGTATGGAGAGTACTGAAAACAAGGTGGCCGGTTAATGCTGACTGGATAGCAATCTCTGCGGTTTCAAAATCCCGTATTTCTCCAACCAGAATAACGTCTGGATCCTGACGAACAATTGAACGAAGCCCGCTGGAAAACGTTAACCCTATTTGGGGTTTGACCTGGATCTGGTTTATACCCTTTAGCTGATACTCCACTGGATCTTCCACAGTGATAATTTTTTTCTCGGGAGAATTGATCTTCTCCAGGGCGGCGTAAAGGCTGGTGGTCTTGCCGCTACCAGTAGGTCCGGTAACCAGAATCATCCCATAAGGTTTAACAAGATATTCTTCAAACTCCTTTAATGTAGCAGGGGAAAACCCAAGCTTTTCCATATCCAGGATTACGCTGGTCCGATCCAGGATTCTCATCACTATGCTTTCTCCCAGCATTATGGGTATGGTGGAAACCCGGAAATCAACTTCTTTTCCCATCACTCGAAGTTTGATTCGACCATCCTGAGGAAGCCGCCGCTCGGCAATATTAAGCTTTGCCATAATTTTGATTCGAGAGATGATAGCCGGCTGAAGCCTTTTCGGAGGGGATTCGACGTCATGAAGAATGCCATCGATTCGGTACCTGATTTTGAATTCATTTTCAAAAGGCTCAAAGTGAATGTCGCTGGCTTTGTACTCAACGCCCCGGGAAATTATGAGATTAACCAGTTTTATAACCGGAGCTTCGGATGCCATATCCTTGAGATGTTCAATGTCATCTTGATTCTCAGGCAGGGATTCATCGCCGTTTTTATTAATATTTTCGATGATTCTTTCCATTGAGCTTGTTCCCGACCCGAAAAGGTCTTCAATGGTTTTTAAAATATCCTCCTCTTTTCCTATAACTACTTTGATTTTTAGTCCGGTGGCCATCTTTATTGCTTCAATCGAATATATATCCAGGGGGTCATGCATGGCAATGGTGATCTCATTGTCATCTAAGGAAACAGGGACAAGTTGATTTTGTTTCATGAACTTCAGGGGAATACCCTCGACCATAACCGGCTCAACAGGATATTCGCGGGCATGGATATAGGAAAGGTTGAGCTGGAGGCCGAGGGCTTTTAGCACATCCTCATCAGAGACAAAGCCCATGGCTACTATTTGACGGTCGAGACGAAGCTTTGTATTTCTCTGAGTGGTAATAACCCGCTCCAGTTCCTCGGGAGTAAGTTTTTTCTGGTCAATCAATATTTCGCTCAGAGACTTTCGGGAATCTTCTTTCATTGTTTTTTATCCTGCCTGATAGACTTTTTCACCAATTTTTTCGTACTGCTTCCCGCAGGCAGAGCACTTACTGCTCTGCATATCTTCTTCTGAAGAACAAAAAGAGAGGCTTGCTCCGCATCCACACACCCAGCCCTGAACTTTAGCGGGGTTCCCATATACCAGGGCAAAATCGGGCACATCTCGGGTAACTACAGACCCCGCTCCGATAAAGGAGAAGCGCCCCAGGGTATTTCCACAGATTATGGTAGTATTGGCGCCGATGCTGGCCCCCTTTTTCACCAGAGTTTTTCGGAATTCATCTTTTCGGGGAATAAGGCTTCGGGGGTTAAAGACATTGGTAAATACAGACGAAGGACCGCAAAAAACACCATCCTCAATTGTGACCGCTTCAAACACCGAGACGTTATTCTGTATTTTAACATTATTTCCTATTGATACCTTCCTGCCCACAAAAACGTTCTGTCCGATAGTACAGTTTTTCCCAATAGATGCATCTTCCATAATATGAGAATAGTGCCAGATCCGGGTCCCTTTGCCAATGGAACAGTTTTTGTCGATGGTGCTGGTTTCGTGGGCAAAAAATGTTGTTTCTGGTAATGGTTGAGTTAAGGGAACAACCCGGCCATTATCTTTCAAAGATTGCTGAGAGGCTTCCAGAACTCTAAGCACCCTCAACCCTTCTTCACCATCGGTTTGTGGCAGGCGGCGGGAAGCAATGCTCTCCAAGAACTGGAGACACTCCTTTTTGAGAGGCTCAGTATCGGGAAATGTGATTGGCTTAGCATTTTCTTTGCTGGGAACAGGGATGCGGTCAATCCAGTCAATCCGATGTTCATAGAGCAAGAGCTTATCCTGGGGGGCTACATCATCAAAAACCGCCATCTTTTTATCCCCCACCACTACCAGCTTCTGTTCTTTGAAGGGGTGAAGCCAGCTTACAAAAATATGAGCCCGGAGACCGCTGGCAAAGCGCATGTTGGTGACAGTAACATCAGCAATCTCCTGTTGCAGGTAATTACCTCCGTGGGTTGAAATTTCCAATGGCATCTCTTCTGTAAGCAAAAGGATAACTGATATGTCATGAGGAGCAAAACTCCAGAGAATATTTTCTTCCTTCCGGAACTTGCCCAGATTAAGCCTGTTAGAATAGACATAGTTAATCTTGCCCAGTTCCCCTTTTTTTACCAGTTCTTTCAATTTCAAAATTGCGGGATGATATTCCAATATATGCCCCACCATAAGGACACGGTTTTTTTCCCGGGCGAGGGCAACCAGTTTTTCCCCATCTTTTACGCTGAGGGCTAAGGGTTTCTCCACAAATACATCCTTTCCCATTTCCAATGCTGCAGAGCTAACTTAATGTGGGTCTCAGCGGGTGTGGCAATAACCACCCCTTCAATAGCTTCGTTTTGAAATACCTCATGGACCTTTGTTGTGAGTAATGCTTCGGGATAGTGCTCTTTAAAGGTTTTTAACTTTTTCTGATCAAGATCGCAAATGGTATGCAGCGTCCCTAAGCTGGCAAAATTGCGGACTAAATTTTTTCCCCAGTATCCGGCGCCAATACAGGCGATATTTTTTTTCTTGCTTGTGGTTTGTTGCATAGATTAGTTACCCCTGGTAAAGCTTTAAAACTTATATAAAAGTTATCCGAAAGACTATGTGGCAGGCAGGAAACAAAACTAAAACTCTCTATAGCATAATTATAATTCCATCATCAAACAGATTTTCCAAGTGTACATGAGATGAGCTTTTACAATATTTACTGGATGACCTCATAAATCAAGACCTTGCTAATTTCAAAGGGAACCTTTCGGAGATGATCCGGTTGGAGCTGGGTTAAAAATTGAGCGCCTCTCTTGATATCGCGTTCCCCAAAAACTACATAATCAACCTTTTTTCTTCGAAGGAAAGCAACAAATTTTTTATAGGTTATGCCGGGAATATTAAAGTGCTTTCCTCCGGCGTAATAGGCTACCAATGGATCATTACTCATCACCACCGGATGGGGAGCCCGGATCTTTTCATGTATTAAAAGAGCAGCTTCTTTGAGAGGAAGCTTTTCTAACCGCTGTGGTTTTAGAGCCTTAGGAATCAAGGTTGCAACAGTGATTAGTAAGATAAGTATGGCTGAATAAGTTGTTATTAATTTACCCCAAGTATAATTATATTTC
>JAGHDE010000039.1 GCA_021160085.1 Pseudomonadota bacterium
GCTTGAGAAAGGCTTAGGCATTTTTTCAAGTGAAACTCCCAACGAAAATGCGATAATATCCGGCCTGAAAGAAGCACTTTCCATCGGGACTGAAAACGCAGTAGAATCGGTCTCTCAAGTTGACGGCTATTTTGGCAATGAAATGGTTAAGATTCTCATGCCCGAAAAAATGCAGAAGGTTGCCGACATCCTTGGAAAAGTGGGGTATCAGCAACAGGTTGATGATTTTATTCTCAGCATGAACCGGGGCGCGGAAAAAGCTGCTCCGAAAGCGGCATCCATCTTTGTTGACGCAATAAAAGAGATGACATTTGAGGACGCCAAAAGTATCCTTGATGGTGGTGATACTGCTGCAACTGATTATTTTAAGGCTAAAACCTCTGATAAAACATACGAGATATTCAATCCCATTGTTTCAGCGAGCATGAATGAGGTCGGTGTTACTCGTTCTTATAAAGAGCTGATGGATAAATACACCTCGTTGCCTTTCATGGAGGCTGAACAGTTTGATCTTGATCATTATGTTACGAAGAAAACTCAGGACGGGCTTTTTTATATGTTAGGGCAGGAGGAGAAAAAAATTCGGACCGATCCGGCAGCAAGGGTTACAGAACTTCTCCAGAAAGTATTTGGTGAATAGCAGGATAGTAAATCCAATATCATGGGAAATCTTAAGGGACGTCCTTCATCTCCGCAAGCCAGATTGTGTGCCTGCCGCCTTTTCCGGATTTGTGGACTGGTACGGTTACGGTTTCCGTCTGGAATCCGCCCTGCTTCAGGCGACGGGTGAATGCCTCGTCTGCTCCGGAAGACCAGACGGCCAGAATCCCTCTGTGGCGGAGAGCGGAAAAGGACGTTTTTAGGCCGGATTTGTCGTAGAGGCGTTCATTGGCTTTCCGGGTAAGCCCGTCAGGGCCGTTGTCTACATCAAGAAGTATTGCATCCCAGGCGGATTTTCTTTTGCTGATGGTTTCCGCCACATCTTCTTCTTCGACGGATACCCGGGGATCATCCAGCGGCATTCCAGCAAGGTGCCCTAAGTGTTCCCGGTTCCATCTGACCACAGCCGGGATCAGTTCGGATACGGTGATGAGTGTATCCGGCTCCGATTGTTCAAGTGCTGCCGCCAGGGTATAGCCCATGCCGAGGCCTCCAATGAGAATCCTCCGGCCGGATTTTCTTTTAATGCGTCTGCAGGTGAGCTCAGCCAGCGCATCTTCGGAACCGTGGCGGCGGCTGTTCATCAGCTCTGTTCCTGCGGTTCGGATCGAGAATTCCGTGCCTCGCTTCAGCAGTATGACATCTCCTTCATGTCCGGAGACTTTCGCCCGGTCGATCTCTTCCCAGGGGATCACATTCTTCTCCGCAACCGGCAGATGGACAGCTTAGAGTGTTTACGATCTTTCCTTATTATTTACAATAAGTGCCTTAACAGGTTCAAGACCATAGGGCGTTCCTTCCTCAATGGCCTTAAGAACGGTTCCGCCTCCGGTAAAGAAATAATACTGGGCGTTGTCCATGGCGGCAAGATAAAGGCCGGGGCTGAGATTTTTAAACTCCTGGAGGGTGTCACCGCCGCCGTAGAACTTCTTAGATTCACGGTTACGATCAATCGTACGGTCTAATTTTTCCGATCCTTCGCAAAAGTGAGGAGTAAGACCCATAACAGCATTGACAAATATGGTCCTGGCAGAGCCTATGACCTGGGCAACCCCTCCGGCATCAAACGATTCAGGGACTACATCAAGGAAATAACCGTATTTGTCTCCCTTTTTGAAATCCCGGATACTGCGGTTTCTGTACTTACCTTCTATTCGTCCTTCAATAGTATCCGATTCCACAAGAAAGGGGAGTTCGACTATTTTTTCAGCTTTCAGGTCCTGTTCAACAAGATCCCTGGCGGCGATTATGTCGCTTTCACTTACTCCTCTGATCCGAATGTCGTATTTGGCACATAAAAATGAGTTATATATAACGCCGCCTAATATCAGATGGTCCACTTTTTTGTATATCTGGTTGAGAGGGCCGATCTTGGTGTCAAACTTGGCACCGGCCACTACGGCAACAAAAGGGCGCTTAGGTTCCAAGAGATGCTTTAAATTCGACAGTTCCCTCTGGAGGAGGAAGCCGGCAAAGCTGGGCAGGTGTTTTGTGATATCATAAGTAGAGGCATGGGGCTGCCATGAGCCGAAAGCGTCATTGACAAAGACATCAGCCAGGCCGGCAAGTTGAACTGCAAAGCGTTTCCGTTTTTCGTCATCGGCTTCTTCGCCTTCAAACCAGCGAGTATTGGGAAGATATATACCTCCTGTCCTGTGGGCGAGAAGATCTCTGATATGCAAATTGATAGAGGTATCTATTTCCCTGATGCCTTTTTCAGGGTCAACAGGAAACTGTGGTACGACAAATTTTGTATAAAGTTTACGTTCCAGGTATTCAACCACCGGCTGGACAGAGCTGTTGCCCTCGATCTTGATCCGGCCGGTCTTTTTGTCGCGTGGCCGCCCAACATGGGTCATAAGTATTAGCCGACCGCCTCTTTCAACGATATTGTACAGGGTGCCCAGAGTGGCATCAATACGATAAGGGTCTCGAATCTCACCCTTTTTAACAACGTTATGGTCAACACGGACAAGAACGACCTTATTGCTGAGATCAGCATCCTGTATCAGTGGCAATCCGGGATCAATACCCTGGTTTGTCATAACCGTACTCCTTTCAAAAAAAATCATAAGGGCTTGCTATTTTTAACGCACAGCCCCCTTTTACTTGTGTCACAGAGCATACCCCCCAAGTCTCTGATTATCACTATTTTTTTATATCATCTATTCTCCCGATTGTCATCCCTATTGCTGACATGACTACCCCTGAATGCATCGCTATCTCTGCCATTGATATCCCTGCCTCTTACACAATAAAATCTTGTGTCAAGTGATTATTGTGGTCAACGTCCCCCCTCTTTAGAAACTAATTTCTAATTTGCAAGCTTTTTTCGAAAGTGCTAATACTTAAAGCAAAAAAATACACAACATTTTTTGCTTAAGTGCAAAAATCAGCATGCTCGGATAATTGGAGAGGAGGGGGTATCACTATCTTTATTGCTCAGAAACTAACCCGTTGCTCACTATTCCCATTCCTTTGCATTTCTTCAGGTTCGGAATAAGGTACTTCAATATTATTTTTAGTGGTTCATTTTTCTGGGGTGGTTTAAAGGTTTCAAGCTCCCTGGCCACTCTCCGGGGAAAATAAGAATATCTCTTATTTACAAACGCTCTGGCAGACGACCTTTTTTTATTTTGCGTAAAGTCTGTTAATTAATAAACGTTTAGCGTAAAGCAAAAAACGAAATACTTTACACAAATCAGCTTGTATATATTCTGCTTTCCCCAAATACATTTCCTTTTTCTTTTTCTCAAAACAATTTGTTTCTCTGAATCTTTGACAAAATTATGGAATTTTTCTCTCAGCAATTGATAATCTTCGTTGGGTACGAA
>JAGHDE010000040.1 GCA_021160085.1 Pseudomonadota bacterium
GATCCGGTTCTGCAAACTTCTTGTTTTTCCACAGAAAACAACCAATTTAAAAGAGATAAATTATGGAAAGTTTAGACGAATTATTCCAAAAAGCAGGTGAGCTACACGGAAGCACCTGCCCAGGGGTCATCCTTGGAGTACAGATGGCTTTATTGGGTTGCCACCTCATTGATCTCGATGAACCCAAGCGTTCTGAAAACCGCAAAAAGCTATTGGTCCTGGTCGAGACTGACCGATGCGCCACTGACGGTATTCAAAGCGTAACCGGTTGTTCGGTTGGAAAAAGAACACTGAAAGTAGTCGATTACGGAATTCTTGCGGCAGCATTTTATAACCTTGAAACAAACAAGGCCGTACGAATTTCTGTTAGTACTGATGCCCGAACCAGGGCGGAAAAACTTTACAATCACATCACTGATAGATATCAAGCCTATATCCAGGCATATAAAAATCTACCCAGAGAAGAAATATTCAATGCCGAAGAAGTTACCGTCGATCTCTCCTCTTTTGAACTTCCAGGACCACCTCCTCCGCGTTTCATCTGTGATGTTTGCGGGGAAGAAATTGTCGAGGGCCGCGAAATTAAACAAAACGGAAAAATAGCGTGTCGGCGGTGTGCAAATTTACCTCTCTATTATAAGCCGGTTAAATACCTTACTGTAAGTTAATCGAAAAAAGCTATGTTGAAAAAAATCAAGGTGGAAGATGCAATCGGCACCATGCTCGTTCATGACATCACTGAAGTTAATCTGAATAGTGGTTTTAAGGGAAGAGCCTTTAAAAAAGGCCACATAATAACCACAAAAGATGTACATAAATTACTTAACTTAGGGAAAGAAAACCTTTACGTACTGGAAATCGCAGAAGACGAACTCCATGAAAATAATGCGGCTTTGTTGCTTGCCAGGGCAATCGCCGGCAAGGGTATCTATTTTTCAGATGAAGTTAGTGAAGGAAAAATTAATTTCTATTCAAGCGGCAACGGTTTGCTTCGCGTTAAAGTAAAAGCCTTGGAAAATTTAAATCTCCTCGGAGAGGTTATGTGTGCAACCCGCCACAACAACACACTTGTAAAAAAAAATGAGCTGATCGCTTCTACCAGAGCGATACCTTTGATAATCAAAAAAAAAGTAGTAGATGCGGCGGTGAAAATAACGTTAAATTCTGGGAAAGTACTCGAGGTTTTACCATTACCGTCACTAAAGGTAGGGATTATAATCACTGGGAACGAGGTTTATAAGGGCCGAATTAAGGATGGCTTTGAACCAATTATAAGGAAAAAGATCAACAGTTTCGGATGTAAAGTTACAAAGGTTATATTTGCCCCTGATAACATTGAGATAATTGCTAACGGCCTTAATGATCTCATGCAAAGCGGTGCACAACTGATCATCACAACTGGTGGGATGTCAGTTGATCCGGATGATGTCACTCGCCAGGGCATTGAGAAAATCGGAGCAAAAATAGAAGCTTATGGTTCTTCTGTTTTGCCGGGCGCAATGTTTTTGGTCGCATACATTAATGACATCCCGATTTTGGGGGTTCCCGCTGCCGCACTCCATTACAAAATTACGGTCTTTGACTTAATTCTTCCCAGGGTTTTGGCCGGCGAGAAGATTGGGAGATCGGAGATTGCTAAATTAGGCCATGGAGGGCTTTGTAAAGATTGCCGCAAATGTGTATATCCGCTTTGTTATTTTGGGAAAGGCTCATAAAAGTTTAAACCCCTACCCCTTTTAGCTTTATCAATCGTTCAACTAAAATGCCGGCAAAAAAAGCAGTTCCCATATTGTTGGTTGCCAGGCTAATCCCCGCGATCAAAAAGACTATAAAAAGGTCATTTCTACCCCGCACGTCCTTTAGAAGAAGGGCCAACTCCAACCCGGCAAGCAAAAGAAGAATTCCGAGAACTGCATTAGGTATACATGATAAAAGGTTAATACCAATTTTCCCGAAAATCAGGGCGATGGCAACAAATATAAGCCCAATCATTACATTTGACCCACCAGTTCTCGCTCCGAAACGATAATGGGCAGCCAGACCGCCAGCACCGTGGCAAACGGGCATTCCGGCAAAAACACCCACAACTATATTCGCCAGTCCCATGCTGGTGGCAAACCCCCGGTGGGTAGCCCTTTTTATCTCCTCCCCCTTTCCAAAAAGGCTGTGAACCGTATCAGTGGTGCCTATAACTGCATTTCCGAGCGTCAATGGAATCTGGGGAATAACCAGCAGAAAAAAAGCGCTTGCAAAGTCAGCCGCCGAGGGTAATACGGTCTCCATTGGAGTGGGTCCTATTTCAAAAGATATCCCTTTAAACGCTCCCCAGGCTACGCCTATCGCTATACCGGCTGTCACAATCATCAAAGCGGCCGGAAACCGTTTACTGGAGATAAAATAAAGGGTTAAAACTCCACCGATTATACCAAGAACAGGGTTCATTTCACTGCTGTCCGGTTAACTTTTTATGATATATGATAACCTATTGATATACTGACAGATATTGAGCAAAATAAATTTCGAGATAAAGAATTCCACGAAGTCAGTGTA
>JAGHDE010000045.1 GCA_021160085.1 Pseudomonadota bacterium
TCCCATTCTTTCGTCATATCTCATCTCCTTTCCGAAATAATAAATCTGATTTGCTTTTATCTTGCATTTTATCATAATATTAGCATAGTCCTAAATTCGTTTTCCTTGACATAAATCAAGAACAGGCAATAATTTTTAACAAAATAAGGCAACCTATGAAAAAAATTTCGGATTTTCTTGCAGGTATTCCCAGTTTCAACGGCCTTTCTGAAAACCAAATTGAAAAAATCGAACAAATCATTGTTCACAAGCATTTTAATAAGGGTGAATCCATCTTTTTCGAAGGAGATCATGGCGACGGCTTTTATGTGCTTGTCTGTGGTCTGGTAAAGATTTTCAAGGTTTCGTCAGAAGGAAAAGAACATATTATGCGTATTTTGGGCGCTGGAGAGCCGTTTGGTCAAGTTGCTGTTTATGCAGGGCGGTCATTTCCTGCCAGTGCCCAGGCCATTGCCAAAAGCCATTTGCTGTTTTTCCCCAGAACTGCATTTATCGAACTGATCACTAAAAATCCTTCCTTAGCTTTGAGTATGCTTTCGGTTCTTTCAATGAGGCTTCGCGAATTCACGGTTCATGTTGAAAACCTTGCATTAAAAGAGGTTCCGGGTCGCTTAGCCGCATACCTGCTTTATTTAGCAGACGAGCAGGAAAATGAAAAACTTGTAAGCCTGAATATTTCAAAGGTACAGATTTCAAGCCTTCTGGGGACAACTCCGGAAACCTTGTCGCGAATACTAACGCGGCTGGCGGGTAAGGGCTTAATCGAAATAAAAAGGCACGAAATAAAAATGCTCAATCACAAAGGCCTTGAGGAGCTTGCAAAACACGGAAGAAACATTGAATAAAAGAACAATCACTTCTCTTAGCCATTCCCCTGTAATTATTTGTTTCGGTTTTAAAGATCCGAACCACCTCTTTTTTGCCATGGCAGTTTTGTCTTCATACTGTTTTTGCATGGCAATTTCTCATAGCATTCAACATTTTCTCTAATCATTTTAAATCAAACCGTATGATTTATAATCTTTTCAAAGAAAAATAAAAGGTAGTTCCTTTTCCTTCCTTACTGGTTACCCCGATTTCTCCCCCATGAATCTCGACAATTTTCTTAGCCAAAGATAAGCCCAGACCTGTACCCTCCCGGTCTATATTGTAGGCATTACCTGCCCGATAAAACTCATCAAAGACGTTGGGCAGATCCTTCTCAGGAATTCCGATTCCCGTATCTATAATATTTACCAGAAATTCATCTCCCTGTTCTTCCACCTTCACAGTAATGGTGCCGCCTTCCGGAGTATATTTGACTGCATTATCGATCAGATTAGTCAATAAATGTCCTATACTTTTTTTGTCTACATTTACCTTTAAAGGAGAGGAAGGGAAAATGTCAACCTGAAGAGACAGATTTTTTTCCGCTGCTTTAGAACTAACAAAATCGACCGCTTCTTTAATAATATCTTCCAGGAAAACTTCCCGCATTTTTTTTTCTATTTCACCCTGTTCCGCCCGACCAATATTCAAAAGATCGTTGATCAAATCCAGTAAACTGCTGGCATTTTTTTTGGCAATTTTTATCATGTCCGTCTGCTGGTTGGTAATTTCTCCCAAATAACCCTTGAGCAAAATGTCTAAGGAGCTGGCAATGTTAGACAAGGGAGCGCGTAATTCGTGAGCTACAATCCGCACGTAGCGCGACCGGAGATTATCGTATTTCTTTAAACTACGATTAGCAATCTCACAACTGAAATTAGCTTCTCTTAACTCTCGATTAGCAATCTCACATTGTGAGGTAGCCTCATTTATCTTTTTCTCCAGGTCCTGATTCCACCTGCTAATTTTATCTTTAGATTTTTTCAAATCCTTAACCATTTTATTAAAGGAAAGGGAAAGCATTCCCAGTTCATCCTGACTTTTCACCAATACCTGATAGTCGTAATCTCCTTCACCTATTTTTTGAGTAGCCTCTGCCAAAGCCTTAACCGGCTTACTTACCAAATAACGCAGGAGTAGATATACTAAACAGGAAATGATTGCAAAGGTTATGATTCCATACCCTATAATTTTCTGTTGAAATTGTTTCAAACCTTTCTTCACTTTCTCTAAAGAAAAGATTACATCCAGTATCCCCAAAACCGTTATCTGGGAATCATGGCATTTATAGCAGGATGGTTCATTGTAAATAGGGGCAACTACTCCCAGATACTGATCTTTATCATTTAAAGAGAATATGCGGGTAAGTTTGTAAGGTAATGAAGGGGGGTTACGATGATCACCGTGACAGGCAATGCAAGATTTATCCAGTTTGTCTGCTTTTTTTCCAATATCCTTCGGCTGACTGGATGCAAATACTTCTCCACTGGAACTATAAAGAGTGATCCGGTAAATTTCGTGGTGTTTGGCAATTTCATCAACAGTGCGTTGGATAGCAGGTATTTTACATTGCAGCATGGCCTTCCACATACTTCTCTGAATAACTTCACTTACAAAAATGCCCTGATTGTTTATCTGATCAGACAACTGTTTTCTTTGCAGCTGTATGGCAGTAAACCCTAAAAAAGAAGTAGTAATAATCAACACAATCCCAATAGAAAAAATCAGTTTTGTGTTTAAGCTGCTTTTCAATCTATTTAATAGAGAACCCATTTTGCCTTCAAAATAACCGTTATATTGAGGATAAAAACTTACAGCCACCCATCTCTCCAATGCATGGTTGTTTTCCAGTAATTTACTCTTTACACCTTAATAATGAATCAATGTTCTTAAGAAGGGCTTCCTCGGTAAAAGGTTTTTCCATATATATTTCTGCCGGGATCCAATCCATTTCTCGATCTATGTCCCTACCTTCATCACCAGTGGTGGCAGAGGCAATAATAATAGGTGTTCCCAGTAAACCTACCTTTTTCTTGATTTCTTCTCCAATTCTAAAACCTTTATCCGGGGTTTCCATCATTACATCGAGAATAATTAGATCAGGTTTTTCTTTTTCAAATAGAGCCAGCCCCTCCTCCCCATTGTCAGCGGTTACTACTTCAAAGGAATTTTTTTCTAACACAATCTTCCAAATATTCTTATAATCCCGGTCATCATCAATTATGAGTATCTTCTTTTTTCCTTCCGACATGATCAAATCCTCCCTTGTTTCATTGTTAAGTTTTGTTAAGTCTACTACTCGAATAGTAGTTCGATTCATTAAATTATTTATATTTAGGCTATAGCGAGA
>JAGHDE010000205.1 GCA_021160085.1 Pseudomonadota bacterium
ATGCAATAGCGCTGATGGTGGATGAACTCTTTCAAAAAGGTGGGATTAAACTATACGACCCTTTAAAAGGAGAAGAAGACATTAAGCAGAGGAAACTGCGCATCACTTCTTTTCATTCCTTTGATGATGATCCCCTTCGTATCCTTCGGGCCGTCCGGATCGCAAAAGCCAGAAATTTTGTCATAGATCCCTCGACCAAAGATGAGATCTCTCGGAAGAAAGGGAGTCTTGACTCTGTTGCCACCGAACGGATTCGGACTGAGTTTTTTAAAACAATAAGCTTTCCAGAAGCCGCAAAATCCTTTACCTGTTTTAAAGAACTGGGACTATTGTATTTTCTTTTGCCTGGAACTGAAACCTTTAAAAGTAAAAAAAGAGGGAAAGATCATGGCTTTTCTCCATGGGAACACGCTCTCCAAACAGTAAGTTGGTGTGAGTGGGCGCTGAAAAACATAGATAAAATTTTTCCAGAATCTCAAAACCATCTAAAATCCCATTTTGCCGAAGAGATAGAGGCTGATGTGGCCCGTCACAGCCTTGTCAAATTGGGAGGTTTTCTTCACGATTGCAATAGCATAGAGAGGACTATGAATCACACCCCGGCTGTCTCCCCCGATGAAAATAGAGAGCGAGTTCGGAATGGTGCAGACAGAATAGCCCAGAGGTTCAAATTAGGCAAAAAAGCCAAAGGCACTTTAAGAAATTTGCTGACTCGGCATACCCGTATCTTTCATCTTCTTCAGATGCAGGAGGTGAACAAAAGAGCTTTTTTCCAATTTTTTCGGGAGGTAGGGAGTGACGGTCTGGATCTGATTGTGCTTTCCTGGGCGGATTTTATCTCTCGTTTCCCCGGGAGGTTTGGAAGCGACCTTGATTTGGAAGTCAGAGGTTTGATTAACCGCCTGGCGAATTATTACGTTAATGAATACATAGCCACTACTCCACTCCCCCTGATTTCCGGAAGCGATATTATACAAAGATTTGGATTAAAAGAAGGGAAAATCATCGGGATATTGTTAGATCAGGTAGCCATGGCCGAAGCCGAGAGCATCCTTTCCTCGCGGAAAGAAGCTTTGCTATATATAGAAAAGCTGATAAAAAGACATGAAACGTGAAGCGTAAAATGTGAGATGAAGGACATACAACGTTTAACGTCTCACGTCTTACTTTTTACGAATTAGGGGTGTTCAATTATGACTAATATTATTTTTCCTGTTTTTGCTTTTTTGTTTGGAAGTGCGGTAGGGAGCTTCCTTAATGTCTGTATTTATCGTCTTCCCCGGGATGAGTCAATAGTCTTCCCTGGTTCCCATTGTCCCCATTGCAACCAACTCATTCGTTTTTATGATAATATTCCTATTATAAGCTATTTATTACTTAGAGGGAAATGCCGCTTTTGCGGTAGCCCGATCTCTATTCAGTATCCTTTTGTAGAGGCAACAGCAGGAACGTTTTCCGTTCTTTTCTATCTTTGTTATCCCTTGCTGGAATACGCTATATACTTTACCTTTTTTTCCAGTCTCTTGGTCGTTACCATGATCGATTTAAAGCATCAGATAATTCCCGACATAATATCTATCCCCGGAATAGGGGTAGGTTTTTTTGCTTCTTTTGCACTTTCCCGGATTTCATATCTTGATTCTCTTTTAGGAATAGCTCTGGGGGGAGGAATCCTTTATGGGATAGCTTGGGCTTACCATTTTATCATGAAAACTGAAGGAATGGGAGGTGGGGATATAAAACTGTTGGCTATGATTGGTGCTTTTTTAGGGGGCAAGGCAGTTCTTGTTATAATTTTTTTAAGTTCCTTTTTCGGTTCGTTGGTGGGATTAGCCATTATGGTTTTAAAAAGGAAAGGCAGAAGGCATGTTATTCCTTATGGTCCCTTTCTGTCTTTAGGGGCCATTATCTATCTTTTTTGCGGTGATAGTCTAATTCGCTGGTATCAGGAACTGATACACTGGAGATAAAAAAGAATTATGATTAAACCCGGTCTTCGGTTGGAAATAATTTTTACGCTGGCCATTGTGATGGTAACGGCAAGCCTTTTAATTGGTATCGTTGTTATGACGATAACCAAAAAGAGCATTGTTGATCAGAAAGTTGAAAACTCCATAACATTGATCAATTTTTTTCAACACAGCATAGATTCCATATATTCCGGTAACGATCAAGTATTTCAGATGGAAAAGGATAACTGGAAGCTGCAACGTCTGGTAAGCCTTTTCCTCATTGAAAAGGATGTAGAGACTATTTTTGTTGTTGACCTTAAGGGTCGGGTTATCGCGGCCAATGTGCCTGAGCAGATAGGAACAATTTTTCATGATAAGGACTTGAAGCAGGTGATCGATGGGTTAAATATTATCACTCGATTGCCAAACGTTAAAAGCACCATCTTACACCATAAAATCACCGATAAGCTTTCTCTTTCCGCACCTCTTTTTATCAGGAATCGTGTAGCAGGGGCTGTTAGAATGACCTTATCCTTAAAAAATGTTCAGCAGACTATAAACAAAGCTTATAAATTTATAGCAACATACATCATTTTTACCTTTGTGATCATTATCATCTTCGGAGGTTTCCTTCTTTCCCGCCTTATTGTGAGGCCAATTAAAAAGTTGGTAGACGCGACGGAATCCATTGCAAAGGGAGATTTTAGCCAGTATGTTGGCAGGAGAAGTCGAAATGAGATTAGTCATCTTTCTTTTACATTTAATCAAATGGCTGATCGTATAAAAAAACAACAAAGGCAGCTTCAGAACCAGATTGAATCCCTGGAAAAGGCAAACCTTCAGCTCCGGCAATCCCAGAAAGAGGTGGTGGCGGGTGAAAAACTGGCGTTAGTGGGAACGCTTGCGGCTGGGATTGCACATGAAATTGGCAATCCTTTGAGTGCTGTTCTCGGGTATATCAACCTTTTAAAAAGAGAAGCAGCCGGAGACGAAAAAACAACTGATTATATAAAGCGGGTTGAACAGGAATTAAACCGAATCAATAAAACTATCAGGGAGTTTCTTGATTTTTCCCGGCTTAAGAAGAAAGAAGTTGCCACGGTAGATATAAAAATGGTTGTTGAAAATTCTTTCTCGTTGGTTGCTCATCAGAAAACATTTCAGGACATTATACTGATTTCTCACCTTGAGGAAGAACTATGGCCTACCGAGGGAGATGAACACCAGTTTCAGCAAGTTCTCCTGAACCTGCTTCTTAATGCAGGAGATGCATTAGGAGAAGGGGGAAGGATTGTGGTAATGGCCGATCGGATGATTTTTTGTAAGGACGTATTGAAATCATATGCGCTTTTTTCTGAAGACCATTTTTTTTCTCAGGTATCCGATTTTGATCTTGGCAAAAAAGAGATTCATATAGCTGATAAAATTCGTTTTTCTGAAAATAAACCAATAATAAGAATTTTAGTGGCTGACAATGGAAAAGGGATTGAATCAGGAAATCTGGACAAAATTGTCGAGCCCTTTTTTACCACGAAAGAACCTGGAAAGGGAACAGGGTTGGGATTGGCTATCTGTACCCGAATCATTGAGTCATATGGCGGAAGCATTATAATTCGGAGCCAGGTTAATAAAGGAAGCGCTTTCCTTTTGCTGCTTCCGGCGAAAGGAAAGGATTTTTTTCTAAGAGAGGGAAAAAATGGATGAAAAGTTGGTATTGGTAGTGGACGATGAAAAGAATATGCAGCATATGCTTACCGAATTTCTAAGTAAAGAAGGATATAGTGTTACTTCAGCAGAAAACGGTGAGGCAGCGCTTCATAAGATGGGAGGAAAAGAGTTTGACTTGGTGTTATGTGATGTGCGGATGCCGATAATGGATGGACTCACCTTTCTTAAAGAAGCGCAAGCAAGGAAACTAAGAGCTCCCGTAATTATGATGTCGGCTTATAGTACAGTAGATTTGGCGGTGGAAGCAATGCAGCTTGGCGCCTATGATTATATTTCGAAACCGTTTAAACTCGACGAAATTCTCTTGAAATTGAAACGGGTAGAGGAGCAGCTAAGACTAAGACACGAAAACATTCAACTGAAAAAGGAACTTAAAAAAGAACATCGGTTTGGTAATATCATTGCCCGAAGTGCCAAGATGACTGAGGTTTTTGATATTATTGAAAAAGTCGCTGGCTATAAAACCACCGTTCTTATTGTAGGAGCAAGCGGTACCGGCAAGGAACTTCTTGCCCGCGCGATCCATTATAACAGCCCGCGGGCAGAAAAGCCTTTTGTAGCCATAAACTGTGGAGCCATCCCGGAACACCTATTGGAAAGCGAGCTTTTCGGGCATCGAAAGGGGGCATTTACTGATGCGGTGCGAACGAAAAAGGGACTTTTTGAAGAGGCTCACCAGGGAACATTGTTTCTGGACGAAATAGGTGACCTCCCTCTCATGCTTCAAGTGAAACTCCTCCGAGCGCTTCAGGAAGGAGAGATCAGGCGAATAGGTGATAATCAATCCATAAAAGTGGATACAAGAATTATAGCAGCTACCGCGCAGGACCTGTCGCAGAAAATGGAGGAAGGAAAATTTCGTTCTGATCTTTACTATCGCCTTAATGTTTTGACCATTAACATTCCCCCTCTGCGAGAACGGCGAGATGATATCCCCCTTTTGATCAAACATTTCCTGCAAAAATTCAACCGGAAATTAAAAACAAACATAGGGAAAATTTCTCCCGAAGCTTACCGTGTTTTGCTCAATTACGAC
>JAGHDE010000142.1 GCA_021160085.1 Pseudomonadota bacterium
CCGGTTATATCCTGGGAGGATTGTTTGGATCTTCATTCGTTACCCAGTTGATTTTTATTGGAATCATCGGTGGCGCTGGTATCGGGCTCGCCTATGTTGTCCCCATCGCTGTTGGAGTAAAATGGTTTCCCGATAAAAAGGGAATGGTCACTGGGCTGGCAGTAGCCGGGTTCGGCTTTGGCGCAACAATATGGGTTAAATCAGCTGGGTCCTGGTTCGGTTTGATCAACAACCTGAATTTCTTCGGTCTTGGAGGGGTCCAGAGTGTCTTTTTACTCTATGGGATAATTTTTCTCATCGCTGTTCTTATAGGCAGTATTGTGATGATTGATCCGCCCGCGGGTTATGTGCCGGAAGGATGGACTCCCCCCGAACCTGTATCATCAGAAGCAGGGGCAAACCCGGGCAGTGCGGCCTTAGGCATGACCAACTTTTCGTCAGCTGAAATAATAAAAACCCCCCAGTTTTATATGATCTGGGTTACTTTCCTGTTCTCATCCATTGCCGGTCTGATGGTCATCTATTGTATCAAATTATTTGGTATTGATTCGTTGAAAGCCGCAGGAATGACTGCTGCGGCTGCCTCAGCTGCAGCCGGTACCGCCATGGCCCTGTACGCGATTTTCAACGGCCTCGGCCGCATCATCTGGGGAACGGTTTCTGATAAAATTGGACGCAAAATGTCCATCTTCCTCATGTGCCTGTTTCAGGGAATCATCATGCTCCTCTTTTACAATATGGGAGGCGCAGCCAGTACACTGATTATCGGCGCCTGTATTATCGGCTTTAACTTCGGCGGCAACTTCGCCCTCTTTCCGGCCATCACCGCAGATTATTATGGTAATGAAAACGTGGGATTGAACTACGGTTTAATATTTGCTTCCTACGGTATCGCCGGTGTCATCGGGCCCCAGATTGCCGGGTACTTTAAGGATGCCGCCCAGGGAGGCAGTGATCCTTCTCTCTGGGTAACTCCGTTTATCATTGCCGGAGTTGTATGCTTGCTGGGAGCAGCGGTTATGCTGCTGTCAAAACCCCCAAAGAAAGCATAAACATTTTAAAAGAACAAAAAAGCCGGCTTTTATGCCGGCTTTTTTTATGGTTTCCACATTCATACTTCCGGGAGCACCACATCTATTTTACTCCCCTTCCTCCTTCAGTTTCAGCGATGCTACCACCTCGACGTGTTTTGTCTGGGGGAACATATCGAAAGGCTGAAGGGATTCCAGACTATAGTTTCCTTTGAGCAGGGAGAAAATGTCCCGGGCCTGGGTAGCGGGGTTACAGGAGAGATAGACAATTCGCCTGGGCTTCAATTCCATAATGTCACTGAGGGCACGCTGGTTACAGCCGATTCGAGGCGGATCGAGAATCACCGTGTCAACTGGTATGTTTTTCCGCAGCAACTGGGCGCTGATTATCTTTTCCGCCCGTCCTTCGTATATTCGGACATTGGAGCATCCATGGGTTTGAAGGTTAAGCCGGGCAGCGAGTGACGATTTACGGTTTTCCTCGATGCCGATAACCTCTTGAGCACAAGACGCCAGGAACAACGAAAAGAGCCCGGACCCACAATAGCAATCCAGAACCGTATCAGACGGGCCACATTGTGCCTCGTCGATAACGCAGTCAACCAGGCGATCAATAAGGAAACTGTTCGTCTGAAAAAATCCCTCAGAAGGCACGATAAACATTTTCCCCTTAACGGCTTTGGCAACCTGGGCGGGGGAAATAGCCTGACCAGCCCACAAGGTTATGCGGGTTTTTTGCACTGGAACGCGGTGCGAAACGAGCCTCTCTCTAAGCTTGGCATATTGCTGATTTATGATTTCATCAACCAGATCACACCGTTCCACATCAATAACCGTGTCGCCGTCGACATTTACGAATCCGGCGGTGACGCCTTTGTTGCCGGACCGGGAAAGGTGAACCTCGGCTTTTCCCCGGTAGTTGAAGACCTGAGGGGAGGGAATGATGGGTTTAACCGGAGGAGAGGAAATTTTTCCTATTCTTTGAAAGGTTTCCTTAACCTGTTTCTCTTTTATGAGGAGTTGATAGTCATACTCAACGTGCTGGTACTGGCACCCTCCGCAGAAAGAGTAGTACGGGCAGCGTGGTGCTACCCGATGCGGTGAAGGAGAAACTATTTCTTTCAGTTTCGCCTGACAGTAGTTTTTTTTGATCGCGGTAATTTCGACGACAACGATATCATCATCGACAGTAAAGGGAACAAAGAGAACCCGGTTATCGAGCCGGGCGATTCCGGAGCCCCCAAAGGCGACGGTAGTAATCCTGCATTCTATTCTTTGCCCGACAGCGAGGTCCATATCCATTACCGACAGAAAGCTCCGCCACTATGCCATCGAAATGACCAGAAAGGGGGACGGGACATTACTGTTCGCCGAAGGAAACTTTTGGCACTGCCTTGGCAGCTTCCGGCACTTCAAAGAAGGCAGCTTTGGTGAAACCGTATATCCCGGCCAGGAGATTGGCGGGGAACCTTCTTATTGTCACATTGTAAGCTTTTACCGTTTCATTATAGCGTCTTCTTTCAACCGCTACCCGGTTTTCTGTTCCGGCTAATTCGTCCTGAAGCCTTATAAAATTCTGGTTTGCCTTAAGGTCGGGATACCTTTCTACAACCAGAAGCAACCTGCTTAATGCTCCGGAAAGGGCATTGTTTGCGGCTATCTTATCCGGTATGTTTCCTGCTCCCCCTACCTTGGACCGGGCATTGGTGACATCAATAAAAACACTTTTTTCATGTTTAGCATATCCCTTAACCGTTTCCACAAGGTTGGGGATGAGATCGTAGCGCCGCTGGAGCTGATTTTCCACCTGGGCCCACGATGCTTTTACCGACTCATCAAGGGTAACAAAATTGTTGTAAGTGCCCTTGAAAAAGCTGTACATAGAAAAGAGAAAAATAACTATAACGGCTCCCACAATAAGCAGGATTTTTATGCCTCGAGTCATGGTTAAACCTCCTTGTTTTTAATTTCCATTTTGTCAACAGACTCCCATAATTTTCTTACTTCTATTAAATAAGCCTTAAATATATCCTTTGTTTCAGAAGACGAAAATTTTTTTTTCTTCTCCTTAATATTCAGGCACTTTATGAAAATTTCCTGATCGACAGGGATTTCTTTGGCAACAGATTGTATAATCTCCCGTCTATTTGAAGGGATAACAACATTATTGAGATACAATATACCATTGAAGATAGAAATAAAGGCGGTTATTGATGCCTTGATTAACTCTTTAATCTTTTTTTCTCCCCCCCCTGTTTTTAGAAAGCCTTCCCTTAACAGAAGGAGTTTGCCTTTGATTTCGCGCTCACACTGGAGCCTTAAGTGATGAGCTTCGAAGGATATATTTTTTAGAACATCTTCCCCATAGACCAGAATATAATTTTGCTTCATGTTGAGAAATTCAAGAGGATAGGAATCAAGAGAAGAATTGATGTATGGCTTTGTCATAATCAGAGGAGTTGCCACCTTCTTTTTTTCCCATTTGGAGACGGTTTTAATCGCCCGATCGAGGTGATCTATTGCTGCTTCAGAAAGAATAATCAAAAAATTGAGATCTGATTTGCCGGGATGATAATCATTTCCAGCGCCACTTCCGTAAAGAAGAATAGAAATAAGATCATCCCCATAAATTTTTTGGTAATCTTCAATGATTTCCGGGAATATTTCTTCTGGTTTTTGTCTCTTATTCATTTTTTCACCTTTTTTTTAAAATCCACGGCCAGCGCCGCCAC
>JAGHDE010000272.1 GCA_021160085.1 Pseudomonadota bacterium
ATCGTCTGTTCTGATATTCCTCCGTTCCGTGAAATTGGTAATGATAATGTCTGTTATTTTTCTTTACAGGAAACTCCCGAGACGATTGCCGGCAAAATTATTCATTTCGTGGAGAACCTCCGTCCCCATAAAATGTATCAGCGAGTAAAAAATAACTACGTCTGGGACAATATTTATCATAAAACATTAATGCCAACCTTAGAGAAGATAATGAAATGCTGAAATTATTATTCACCTCCGGTAAACTCACCCCGTAAAATTCGATGATGGTCTGCTGACCTTATGTTACCTTCGATTTTGTAGAAAACATAATGCTTATACAAAATGTCCAGACCATACCGATCACAATTGCCCAGGGCCAGGCAAACGCGGTTATGCCAAAAGGCTTCAAAATCAAGATGCGAACGCCCGCAAACGGACCAACCGTTTCAGCAGTCAGAAATATCACCACCAGCACGCTGCTCAGCATGACAACAACATTCACTCTGTCACTGCCCCGCCGCTTGGTGAGAACTGCTAAAAGAAAAATGCCGAGGAGAGCTCCATAGGTATATCCAAAAACCCGAAATCCTAACCAGAGAACAGATTCTGTTCTGCAGAAAATCAGGGCAATCAAAGCCAGCATGACGGCAAAGGCGGCAACAAACCAGCGCGAAATTTTAACCGCCTGAGCTTCATCACCATTACGGCACATATATTTCTTATAGATATCCACATAAACAGTCGACGCCAGGGCATTTAAGGCTGAATCAAGAGATGACATGGCGGCCGCCAGCAACCCTGCAATCAAAAGCCCGCGCAATCCGGGGGCAAGAACTGTCTTAATAAAATAAGGAAAAATGTAATCATTTTTCCCGGCCATCATCAGCTGAGAGACTTCAGGATTTGGAAAAACGTGATAGTAGACAAACAGAGCCGCACCAACGCTTAAAAATAACAGAGTTATGGGAAAATTTAAGAAGCCGGTCAGAATGATCGCCTTCTGACTTTCTCGAACCTTCTCACAGGTAAGCATTCTCTGGACCAGGTCCTGATCGGTGCCCAGAACTGCCAGGGTGGTAAAACACCCTAACAGAAACCCCGCGATCAGAGACTGGGAATTGCCGAAATTGAGCCAGTAGTCTTGTGTACCGGGATTTAATGAGATATGGAAAATTTCGAACTTCTGATGGGCACTTCCAGTGGCTATAAAATCAGACCAACCGTTGGGAAGAGAAACGAGAATTGTTCCAATGGTAATGAAAGCGGCAAAAAGAAGCAGCGTGAACTGCACCATATCCGTCCAGATAACGGCCTTAATCCCCCCCACCATTGTGTACAACAGGGCAGTAAAAGCAATTATTACTATAGCGCTCTTGATTGAAATACCAAATACAACCGATAATGCAATAGCACAGCCGGCCAGACGCACGCCACTCGCCAGAAGCCGGGTGATGATAAAAAAGCCGGTCCCAGCACCGTGACTGCAGGGCCCGAAACGCTGACCCAAAAACTCATAAACCGTCATGACGTTTCCCCGGTAGTATGCGGTGATGAGCAGAAAAGCGATAAAAATCCGGCCAAAGAAATCACCTATACCCAGTTGCAGGTAATTAAAATCACCTCCATAAGCAACGCCCGGCACGCCGATAAAGGTGAGAGCAGAAAGGGCGGTGGCGTAAATAGAGATCATGACCGCCCACCACGGCATATGCCGGCCCGCCAGGAAAAAGTCCTCGGTATTTTTTTCCTTCCTGCCGGTTATAATGCCGATAAAAATGATGCTTAAGGCATAAATCCCCAGAACTGTCCAATCTAACCTGGTAAGGGTGGATTCCATAAACATAGTCTCTATCGTTTTAAACAGGGCGGTTGCCCAAATAAAAATCTCTATGATCGGTATCATTGAAAATGGATACTTGAAACTGACACCTGATCCCTGACAACTGGATTCCGACTTCTGAATACTAAATTTCAATCCAACTCTATAACGCTTCCAACATTGTTAAACACAACCTTATCTTTAAACTCGCAATATAATTGGGCAGCCATCAAAAGGCCGGTGCAGTGTGATTGACCAATTATTTCAATATCCATTTTTTTCAACTCTTCTATCGTGCGCTCTTTTTGAGTATCATCAGCAGGTCCTAAATGGGTCCCTCCAATAAAACCGAAAACCTTCCTGCCAAATTGTTCTTCTGCCTGTCTGATGATGTTAATGATGCCTCGATGAGCACATCCGAAAACAATAAACAACCCTCTTTTTGTCTGCAACACCAGACTCATATCATCAACCACATCATCTTTCCTGTATTCACCACTGACTTTATAGACGAAGTTTTTATCCACCTTTTCAAAATCTGTTCTCATCTCTTCAAACCCGGTGGTATAAACGCCTTTTACAATCTCTTTCGGCCGGTCATATAAGACAAATTGCACCCCCTTCTCTTCATAAAATTCCCTTTTCTCTATTCCAATATATCTCAAATCATTTCCGGATTGATAATATCTCTCCCGAAAGATTTCCGGATGAGCGCAAACAACCGGTTTTGTGAGCTCAGAAAGATATGACAAACCACCAGCGTGATCGTAGTGGCCATGGCTCAAAACCACCTTTTCCACCCGGGAGAGATCTATCTTTAGTATCCTGGCATTGTGAATAAAAGCATCTGTCTGACCGGTATCAAACAGAAAAGAACCGTTATCAGTCTCCACAAAAACACTAAACCCGTGTTCAGCCCTGAATATCCCGCCGGTTGCCGTGTTTTCAAGCAGTGTAGTTAAGCGAATCATATAAAACCTCCACTATATATTAACGGGCTGTTGCCCAAACAAAAATTTCTTTGACAGGTCTTTAAAATATTTCAAGAAGCACTGCCTGTCGAGAGACACTTTCATGGAGTAACTTTTAGATCTTTCTCGCACTTAAGCTGATAGGTCTCAAAGGAATGCCTTAGCCAATCCGGAATATCTGTCTTTGTAAAGGTGTCCATCTTAAGGCATACCGTCACATTATGTCCCTTAACCACCAATTTGTTATCTTCCCCTGTTTTGTAAACCATATACCCCCATTTTATGGAGGTCTGCCCAATCTCGAGAACCTTTATTTCAACCTCTATTCGATCCCCGAAGCAAAGGGGGCTTAAAAAATCGCTTTCGAGATGGACCGTGGGAAACCCAAGCCGGTGCTTATGAATAATTTCTGCATAGTCAATTCTCAATTCCGTATTAAAGAACTCTTCAAGCGCCACATGAAAATAGTGAAGAAAGCGCGGATAGTAAACAATACCCGCATTGTCGATGTCACCAAAACAGACCTTTAAATTAGCGCGAAATGCCATCTTTCCCTCCCAAAAAATAAATGTTTAACAGAAGAATCTGGTTAACTTCCTGCCTTTCATCATTGAATACTCTAATTAACAGGTAAAAACGTCAGTCTTTAGACGATATATAAACACCTCTTGCTTTGCTTTTAATCTTGCCTTGTCTCTTGGCTTTGTAAATAAAATTTCGTATCTGCTTATCATCAAATCCTGTTTTTTTTCTAATAAGCGCGACGGTAACGCCTTTTTTGCTCCTCCTGACAATTTCCACAACCGTGTCAAATAGAGTCTTAGTTTTAACCGTGGTTTTCTTCACGGAGTTACCAATTGCAGATATGCCTTTAGTTTTCTTAGATGTACAGACAAGAGGTTTTTTCTTTTTTATTGATTTTTTTGTAACCCCAACGCTTTTTTTAATGAGACTGGCAGGGACTTCCATATCAATGCCGAACACATCCGCCAGATCCGATTCTGCAATAACTCTTTTTGTTTTCTTTTTGGCTTTTTCGAGCAGCTTGCGGGTCTTATCTTCCACGGCCCCTGTTACCAGAACTTTCATCTCGACTTTTCTGAGTTTGAAAAACAGACCAGGGTCTTCATCAAGCCTTGCGCCTATGCCATACAGGGTTGCAGCCACATGTTTGCACATATAGGCCCAGTCAGGACAACTGCAAGAAAATTTTATCTCTTTTGGCGACGGGAAGAGGCCACTACCCTGTGCCATAAAGATTTCACCTAATGCTTTGGGAAATTTTCCGGTTAAAAGTTCCTGCAAAGAATCCAATTTGCCCCCGCAAGAAGCCTTAATCTCCCGCCAGATATTTTTCTTAATCGCCTTTATCTTAATACTTACTGAATAGGGTTTTTCCCTTGTCCCCTGAACCAGGGATTCGACCTTTCCTGCATCTATCTGAAGATCCAGCACTGCTCCATGACGAACATAACTTCGTCCCCGCCCGATTCGATTACTGTAATCCGCATACCTTTCAAGATTACGATTCCATGACTTGCCCCACCATGTCCGGACGATAGAGCTTCCTTCAATTATAACCGGTTTAATATTATGATTTTTCTTTTTAAGCTGTTTCAGTTTTTTAGCTGCTTTTGCTTTCTTTTCCGCAACAGATACATAACGCGGATAATAATCCCAATAGCTCATAATTACTTCATGCCCCTTTATAACGACAATTTAAAAAGATCCATTAATTCATCATTTTTCATTTCGGTTATCCAGGCATCGCCGGCGCTGCCGATAACATCTTGCGATAACTTTGATTTTTCTTCAAGCATCATGTCAATCCTCTCTTCCACAGTGCCTTTGGTCAAAAACTTGTGCACAATAACATTCTTCTTTTGACCAATCCTGAATACCCGGTCGGTTGCCTGGTTTTCTACGGCAGGATTCCACCAACGGTCAAAATGAATCACATGGTTTGCTGCAGTCAGGTTTAACCCGACGCCGCCGGCCTTTAAGGATAAGACCATAAATGGAACATAGCTTTTACTTTGAAATTGTTCAATAATTTTTTTTCTCTTTCTTACTGCCACGCTGCCGTGCAAGATAAACCCTTCTCTATGAAAAATGGTTTCCAAAAAATCGCAAAGCGGCTCTGTTATTTCCTTAAACTGAGTAAAGATCAGAACCTTTTCTCTTTTGTCATATATTGTCTCGCAAATTTCACGAAGCCTTAAAAACTTGCCGCTCTCTTTTTCTTCAAATTCTCCTGTTCCAAGATATTGATCCGGATGATTACATATCTGCTTAAACTTCATAAGGGAAGAAAGAATCAGACCCTTTCTTTCAATGCCTTCTGTTTCGGCAATTGTCTGCTTTATTGTTTCAACTATATTCTTATATAAAAGGACCTGTTTTTTACTTAACGAAGCATATGTTTTCATCTCCACCTTTTCCGGGAGGTCAGATATGACCGACTTGTCTGTTTTTAATCGCCGCAAAATGTACGGGCTGATAAGTTTTCGCAGTCTTGAATAACCGGACGTGTCATGATTCAGGTTTTTTGAAAATTGTTTGAACTCCCTGAAATTTCCAAGCAAACCAGGATTTAAAAAATCGAATAATGACCAGATGTCTGTCAGCCGGTTTTCAATAGGGGTTCCTGTCATAATAATCCTGTTATGGGATGTGAGTTTCTTTATTGCCCTTGCCTGTTTTGTCCCCGGATTCTTGATGGCCTGGGCCTCATCTAAGATGATGTAGTTCCACGAATAGGATTGTAGCCATTCATACCTTTGGACCAAGGCATATGTTGTAATAACAAGATCAAATGTATCTAATGATTTTTTATCTTTTACTACGCTGTTTTTCCCTGAACTTGCTCCGGGATGAGCGATATGGAATTTGATGTCCGGAGAAAATCTCTTGATTTCATTTTCCCAGTTGGAAATAAGGGAAGCCGGTATTATTAAAAGACTGGCCCTCTTTGGTTTTTCAGATTCCTCGAAACCGGATTTTATTATATTTAAAAAAGCCAGTGCCTGAATGGTCTTGCCAAGACCCATATCATCTGCCAGGCAGGCCCCAAATTGTAGTGAATGCAGGAAATAAAGCCAGTTTAATCCTTTCTGTTGATACTGTCTCAGCTTTGCCTTGAATCCTTTGTTGGGCTTTACTGAAGTAATTAGATCAGGATCAAGCAGTTTTCGGATGACCGATTTTAGCCATTTTCCGTTTGAGATGCCATAATCTATTTCTTTCGTATTAACATCCAGTAATTTCTCAGGTAGAAGCTGCATCCTGAGGGCGTCCTTTAAACTTAATCCTTCTTTATCTATCATCTTTTTTGCTTTTTCATAGGCATCCAG
>JAGHDE010000179.1 GCA_021160085.1 Pseudomonadota bacterium
AATCTGATGTGAGCAGGTAAATCCTTAGCGAGTTTTGTGCTCGTTATAACACAGGGAATATCCAGCTCTTTCAGCTTCGGAATGACACCCTCATCCCAGGTAAAGACAACATCAGGATTTATAACCTGCAGCCTCTCGTAGTCTATTGACGTATATTCACCGAGATAAACTATTCTCCCTTCCTCCATCCCCTTTCTTATTTCAGGTATATACCAGTCATCCTTTTTGGTAACGACACCAGCGATGCTATCGACCACCCCGAGTGTCTTCAGCCTTGCAGCATCGGCATTTGAATACGTAACGACTTTTCTTACCGGTATCTCGACCTTTGTCACACCCTCATACTCCTTTGGAGCTTCCTGGCCTCTTGGAACAAGAAGCAGTTTCCTCCCAACCCCGTCGGTTACCACTTTACAATTATTTTCCAGGTACATGACACTGAACTCCCCAAAGTGCCGAAAACTGCCCTGGCATCCGGAGAAAAGGAGAAATGCCAATGTAATTGAACCCAACGCCAACCAAAAGTTAAATTTTCTCATTTTAATCCTCCTTTTTTACGTGTAACGTGTAACGGTGCACGCCTCACGTTTCACGGTCACGATTAAACCGTGATCGGATTACTGAAAAAAGATATACAGAAAGCCCGATGGAAAAGAACGCCACCCCCGCCACCTGCAGACTGACTCCCGGGTCCTTTTTTATGGTAAGTTTTATATAAGGCTCTCGTTTCGAGCCCTCACTTTTTGGGGAAAAATCATCCAGGTGAAAGCTGAATCCTTCAAACCAGGCAGGTCGGTTAACAGAAATAAGTTTCTCCTGAACACACATTTTCGAATCAGCAAAAGAAAGAATGGCGGAGACATCTTTCACATCTCCTTCAAGAGTTTTAAAACGCGTTTCTTTTTCAAACTCAATCTTCATATCTTTCAGTCCCACCTTGAAGTTCGGAGAGCAAACAGAAATTGTCCCGTTTTTCTGTAATATGTTGTTGGGCAGGTTAACCCCTGCCACATGACTTACAAGATGACCCGCGAGAACAAGGATAAAGCTGATATGCATAATATGAATAGAAAACCTCAGAAAAAACACCTGTTTGCTCATAGATGAAAATCTTTTTAAAAGGACAATCACTCCATTCGTGGTACAGACAAATGTATTTACAGCAAGAAGAAAAAGTAAAAGAATAGACAGATAAAACCACCAGGTAATATTCAGATTTCCCATACCGTAGGTGCCTGTCCACTCTTGCAAAGTGAGCCTGCTCAGTGAAGAAAAAACATATTCATGCTGCTTCATGACTGCTGAGCCGATCATAAGATCAACAGCAGCGCCAAAGAGAAGCCAGACAGAGATGTCCCATCTTCCTGAAAATTCCCACATATTTTTAATAGAGATTGACATCGAAAACCCCCGGTAGATGTATCCCGCCGATTTGCGGGAGATAGTCAAAGTACAATACTAAAAGAGCACCTCCCAGAATGACCCATGCCCCCTTTTTCAGATCCCATTTTCGCAAGAGGTGTAAATGAAGAAAGCCCGAATAGTAAAACCAGATAGCAACTGAGTGAAAGTAATAGTGATTCCATGAAATTGTATCCGACCACCCCATATAATTCCAGAGCATGCCGGAAGCGCCTGCCATGCAGCAAAAGGCAAAACCCCAGATGACCATATGATGGGGGATATCCTTTTTTTTGTTCTTGAAAATCGTGTAAATCGCAAGATATGCCCCTGAGAGAAAACAGGCATGCGCAATAAAATTAAACAGATGGAAGATGTGCGAAAATATGCTCTTCGATTTGAGGGAGAACGACGAATAATATCCCTCAGAAAATAAAATGGCAGAAATGGAAAAGATTACAACAAGAGGAATAATAGAAAGTCCATCCTTCTCCTTCCTGGAAAGGATTAAAATAAATGAAATGGCAGAAAAGCACCAGGGAAGGAAAAAGGGTTCTGCAAACATGTTGCAGTATGGCCACATGAGAAACCGTCCGCTGATCTCGGATATTGTGTGGACAATCAAGCCCAGTCCCAGAAAAGATTTAGCCAATCCTTCTCTGGATAGAAAAAAGAAAGTCAGGCTTGCCACATAGAAGAGGGTGGCAATATAAAAACTGTTTATCGGAAAGCACAGGGAAATCAATGTCTCATACACCTCCAACAATCCGGTTTCATAAAGCCCCGCTTGAAAGCGAGGCAATCTGACCCAAAAGCTCTTTCGCCGTTTTTCGCTGCTTCGGAAAGGAAGCCGCCTTTTGAAATGCCGCTCTTGCCATATTCTTTTTATCCATCTGTAATGCGCAATAACCCATTATTAGATGCGCTTTTCCATCTTTACGATTAAGACGAGCAGCCTGCTTGAAGGCCCGATAGGCTTTATCAAAATTCTCTTCCTCATAGAGCACATGGCCCAGCATAGACCAGAGTTTGTACGTTGGTTTTTTCTTCAAAGCCTGTTTTAACGCCTCCTTAGCCTTTCCTGGTTTATGGGCGGCAAGATAGGCCGAAGCGAGCCTTTCATAGTCAGCAGGTTTTACGTTACTTTGCATGGCAATAGACTGCTCATAATACTGTGACGCCTTCATAGGAAGACCGATAGCACAATTAAGATTGCCAAGCAGGAGCAGCTCATCCTTCTTCAGGGGAGAAAGATAAGAGTATATGGTAAGGGCGGCCACACCCTTTTTATAATCACCATCCTGCAGATGAAGATTTGCCAGGATTTTCCACCAGCGGGGATTATCCCCATCCTTATCAAGCAAACTCTGAACTGTATCAAACGCCTCCTTCTGCAGACGGAGTTCCATGCATACCTGCAGAAATGCCTCCAGCCATTCAACTTGGGGGGGGCCAGCTTTGCCGGAGACAAGGCGCTTGAGATGAGGCAGGGCTGTCTTATGTTTCCCGGCAAGGAGATACGATACCGACGCAAAGTAAAGAAGAGACGGGTCCCTGGTCTCGGAAACCTCATACCCCTTGAGGAGACAATCACCTGCCGTTTTGTATTGCTTTAAATCAAAGTAGACCTTGCCCATGTTCTGCCACGCATAGGGAAACTCCGGATACTGCTTGACTGATGACCGGTAATGTGAAAGCGCTTCCTGCTCTTTTCCTGATAGGGAGAGGGCATTGGCAAGCGTAAACTCCGTCAAATAATGACTCCTTTTCGGATACTTTTTGATAAAATCTTTAATTATCTGCACCGCCTTACCATAGTCCTTATCCTGCATCGCCTGCCGGGCCTTGTTGACAACACCATATATTGCAGGACTCACCCGTGGAGGGGCACTCAGCACGAGAACTGGTATAAACAGAACACAAAACACAATAATTAATATGATCAAATGCTTGCTTTTCATTTTATCTTCATTGCTTTGTTGTTGTATTCGTACCCCAACAATCAGTCTTCCAGCTTAAAGACGACAGTCGTTGTAAACAGAGTAGCCACCGGCTGGTCACAGATCTTCCCCGGTGAAAATCTCCAGGAGGGAAGCGTCCTGAGCACACTGTGTTCAAATATGCCGGGTGGATCAGCCTCAATAATCTTCACCCGACTTACATGACCATATTTATCCACCACAAAGCTGACCTTGACATGACCTGTAATGCCCAGCCGCCTGGCACGGTAAGGATAGATTGGCTTCATCTTAAAAACAGGTATCGGCGCCTGGTCAACATCACCCTGATCATAAAAGAAATCCCTGGTATCCGGTGCGGCTACCGGCATGCCCCATGTCAATTTAGGGTTAATCTCAAAACTCAGTCTGGGCAGATCCATCTTTAGTTCCTGTTTCCTTGGGACATGCCCCTCCATTCTGACTGTGGGCAGCAATTTAGGGGGAGGTTTCTTTTCCGGTAATTTTTTTTCCTCTTCGGGTGGCGGTGGAGGTACCCTCACAATTTTTACAAGATTAACGGGTACAATATTCTCCAGGGTTTTTTCACCGGAGTCGCCCTGCCCAATCAACGGAAGCAGGGCAAACAGGAAAACATTAATCAAAAAAGCAACTCCTATAACGTAACAGTTTGCTGGCGTCAGAAATCTGTTTGTAAGTACCCTAACTTGTCTTCCTTCATCTCTTGACAGGGAATGAGCATGTTCCATTGTCTTTTCCTGATTATTCACTCCCGCCAGCCCTGGAGGTTGCGATGCTTATGTTTTTCGCTCCGGCCAGACGGCATTGATCCATCACCTGAACCGTCAATCCTGTGCGGGTAGCTTTATCAGCCACCACCACAATTCCTCCTTCCGGGTTTTCGGCCAGGCATCTTTCAATGTGAGCGCGCACGCTTCGTATATCGATCTGTTTTCTGTCGAGATAAATTAAACCATCCTTAGAAATCCCGACCAGGATGTTTCCCTTTTCTTTGAGCTGCGCTGTTGATGCAGCGGGACGTTGAACGTCAATACCGGTCTCTTTGACAAAACTCGTTGTCACCATGAAAAAGATCAGCAGCAGAAAAACAAGATCGATCAACGGCGAGATATTGATTTCCGCTGTCTTGTGAGTGCGGCGAGCCTGTCGTATGTTGATCATTTAAACAAATCTCCTTAATGTCAGAACTGTCTCGTCAAGTTGATCTTCCAGGCGTTCGGCGCGCCGGTTGAGGTAGATGCTCATGTAAAGCCCAGGTATTGCTACCAGAAGACCGCTTTGGGTTGTAAGGAGCGCTTCGGATATGCCTCCGGCCATTGCCCTGGCGTTTCCGGTTCCGAAGACAGAGATTACGTTGAAAGTGGTCATCATTCCTGTTACCGTGCCAAGAAGACCAAGTAACGGCGCTACCGCAACCAGTATTCCTATGACCGCCAGGTGCCGCCGGAGGAGGGGACGTTCCCGCATAGTACAGTATCTCAGAATATTATAATTCAGCTTTGTACTGACTGTGCGCGTCCTGAGAAAACCGGCCACCACCCTTCCCCGCAGGCCGCTCAAGAGCGATTCATCGGTTTCTGTCGTTGATTTGCCACGTATTAATTCCACAGCCTGTTCCAGAGTTATATCTTCCCGTTCGATCTTTCTAAAAAAGGCTATTCGCTCTATTATCAATGCCCACATCCAGAAAGAGACAATGACAATGGGAAGCATCACCACCCCGCCGGGACGAAAGTATTCAATTGTCAGGACACCGATATCCCAGATATTCATAATAGCTCAGACTCTTTGCCTCTGTATAATATTGGTCAGCGCGACCGCCTTTTCCTCCATATCTCCGACAACACG
>JAGHDE010000196.1 GCA_021160085.1 Pseudomonadota bacterium
CTAGAATGGAAGAGGATGCTAAAGGCTGCCGAACGAGGAGAAATTGCAGACCCTGCAGAAGTATGGCCGAATCGACCGTATCCCCCTTATCCTGACCTCTACGGAACGACGTTTCTCTGGTTGATGTTTTGCTCTCACTGCTATTTCCCAAAAACGATCTTAACTACCAATCTCCCATTAAGCTTTTTCATCGGTGGCACGGCTGATATTCCACTTTCTCGTAGAGTAGAGTTCCGTCGGCATCCTCAAGATCCATATTTAATTACAGAGTTAAAGGCCTACGATCCTGGTTACGTAGTCACTCCTGAAGGGAAACGCTATGATCGTTCTCCTCCTTTTAATAAGCCGTGGATAGCTTTCCGTTATTCTGCTTTGGAATTTTCCCGTTTAAAACGCATCTACGTCCCCAAAAAATTTGTTTGTGAATGGTATGCTCCCGAGATAGTGAAATCTACAAATTCAGTAAGTTCAAAAAAGTCATCGAGACTGACAAAAACCCGATGGTTTGAAGGAGAGACAGAGAAGGTAGAACCACTTAGGCGTTCCATTACAGGTCGTCCGCCGTTGGATGGTTTTTTCGCCGTTACGGATCATCGGGCAGAGAAGATGACCGGTGGGAAACCGATCGAGTATTTGGTCAAAAATGGGGAATGGTGGCAGACCAATGAGACCCGTTTTCTAAAAGCCATTAAAAGACCTGGGATAATCATTTTACCAGGAGAGCTATCTGAAACACGAAAATATTATCGAGTTGTCTTTCTTGCTGTTTTGTTCTTTAGCGCTCTTCTTTATATCTATTTTGCATGGTATAAAAGTAAACAGATAATTAAGAAAGGAGGTTACCATGAGAAATGAAACAAAACTGAAGATCATCGGATGGTTGACAGTCACCACTATTGCGTTGCAAGCGGCTTGTCCAAAACCAACCGATACTGGACTCTGCGGATGGTCCTCACAAGTAGAACATCCAAGTAATGGATGTTGCCGAATCGATGGACCCGGCCAAATACAGGAAAAGCGTTGCTTAGGAGACGGCGCGTCTTATCAATGCGTCGAAGTCCCACGTAAATTTTATTATTACTTCCAATCGTGGGTGGTTGATTATAATGTTTCTCCTCCCCGATGTGACTATGAGCACTACACTATTCCACCATGTGGTATTTCTGATTTCGGATGGACTCCTTATACAGCAGAGGTTTATTGTCCAACTGCAAGATTAGATACAAGCGTTCCATGTGATGATGATACTGAATAGTGTGGGAGTATGTTTGCATTTCTACGTTTATTTCGAGTTTTCTTTTTTACAGCAATTTTTATTCTTTGGTTTACAGCTATTGCTAAAATTGGGACTGTCTTAACACATGCACCAGTAATAAAAAGAGTAGACCCTGTTTTAGGAATTAAAAATCAATATATCATGAGTGTGGCTGGCTTTGCCGAGCTAGGAGCAGTTTTATGCTGCCTTTTACTCAAAAATTATCTATATCGATTCCTAATAATCAACTTTATCTCAATTAATATAATATTTTATCGATTGTTACTAATTACAACTGGATTCAAAGGATATGGATGTCCCTGTCTTGGTGCCGTGCCGTTCTATTTGCCGTTTACTGAACAAACCTGGCGTTATTTGCTTCTATCGTTAGCTTTCTATTTATTTAGTGGTAGCACTATTTTTCTAATTGTTTTCTTAAAAAATGCCGATGCATTTAAAAAATAAAATCTTTTTCTTTCTTCGCTATCCGAGTATTCAGGTTGTTTTGCCTCTTATTTTGTTTGCTGCTTTTATTTTGTGGACCATCCCACTGGGGTCGATCCTCGAAATTGTTCATGACGAGGAATACGAATTAATGAAAGCCTTCATGTGGATGAATGGTTTTCCTTTGTATCAGAAAATATGGAATGATCAACCTCCTCTTCATACTCTCTTTTTGATGGAGCTGTTCCGGATTTTCGGCCCTTCGGTCCTGGCCGCCCGTCTGTTGGCCTTAGGATTTGCCCTACTTTTGCTCGGCAGCCTTATGGAGTGCGTGCGTCGATCAGAGGGGATTGCCACAGCGGTTCTAGCAGGAATTTGTCTTTTCATTGCCCCGTTATCATTTCGTCTATTTTTAAGCGCGATTCTAGAAGTCCCCACTTTTTCTGTAATTATGCTAAGTGCGGTTTTGCTTTACAAATGGAGATTGGAAGGGAGACGGTTTTGGTTGATCGCCTCCGGGCTGGCTGCAGGAATCTCTTTAATGATAAAATTAACTAGCGCCCTCTTCCTGCCAGGCTTGGGATTAGAAATTCTCTATAGAGTATGGAAAAATTCGCCAGCTGATCGATTCCGAAGGCTTATTATAACTGTACTTTGTTGGGGTTTTCCTATCCTATTTGTCGTCGGAGTTACAATTCTCTTTTTCCCTGGTATGTCTGTGGATCAGTTGTTGGTGCCGCATTTCTCGAAAGTTGTGTATGAAGCCTCGGATCCTAGTATGAAATTTTCAATTTCTCTTTGGCTATCTTCCTTCTTTTACCTGCTTCTACCTGCCTGTATAGGAGTGGTCTTGCGGGGATTGAGCGGTCGTCTTTTTACGCTTCGATTGCCTCTGTTTTGGTTTGGCACAGTTTTTGTCGCTCATTATTTGCATCGGCCGTTCTGGGGATATTACTTTCTTCATTTTGCAATACCGATAGCCTGGCTGGCTGCGGTAGGGTTCAAAGAGCTTTTCCATCATACCAACGAAGCTTTTGAAAAGGCCCATATTTCTGCCTTATATCGTCATATCTGGATTATAATTTTAAGCATAACATTTGTTTTAACTTTTACTAAAGGTGGGTATTATTGTTTGCAGCAATGGCAAAGCATTCGATCTTCTCAAAAGATTCATGAATCGGTTATGGTTAAAGTCCTTCAAAAATACAAAAGCCGGATTCATTGGGTTTATTCGCAACGGTTGTGTTTTCCTTTTTATGCTAGGGTAAAAATTCCTCCTGAGCTGGTAGTTTTATCTTTTAAACGAAGAACTGTGATGCATTGGACTCAACAGGATATAATCCGCATTTTGGAACATTACATCCAGAGATTATAATTTTGTTTGCTCCCATGGCGGACGATCCAGCATGGAAACGTTTTTTGCAGAATTATGAGTTTTTAGACACTCAAGGATTATATATTGCTCTGATTTCCAAAAGGATGCACGGAGCAATTACTCAAAACTTTTAGCCCCTTATCTTTCAAAAGTACGACGACCTATTCCTAAATCATAAATATTAATCCAGGCAAAAGGATGAGAAGACTGAGGAGGCAAAGCTCATCCGAAAAAAATCCATCGTCTGACGAGGGTAGCTACAGAGTTTTCCGGAAGCTTCGCAAGAAACAAACGGGCTGTTGCTCCATTCATCAGGACGTGGAAGAGAATCGGAAAAATCTTTTCCAACGTCTTTCACAATTTTTGGATAAGTCCTGCCTGAAAATTTCCTGAACCGTTGCTTATTTTCTTTCTGTTGGGGCGGTTGTTTGGCTAATACCTTTTGAATAATCGGCTCCATTGAGGCTGCGGAGGACACTTCGCA
>JAGHDE010000260.1 GCA_021160085.1 Pseudomonadota bacterium
CCGTAAGAAAAAATAAGATGACCAAAGGTTGTTACCATAGCATGTTGATGATGGGTATATCCGGGAATAAGCGTTTTTGCATTGGCTTTTGCAACAGTTAGGATCGATTCTTCCAACGCCATAAACCGCCTGCCGAATTCAAGATTTTTGTCCCGGAGAAAAAGGAGCATATCTAAGGTTACCTGATCATTGCGACTCCGCGCGGTATGAAGTTTCCCCCCCACTGCCAACCCATATTTTTCAATGAGGAAACTTTCAATATTGGTATGAACATCCTCTTTAGCCGGGTCTAACTTGAACTTTCCCTGTTCATATAAGTTTTTAACTTCATGAAGCCCTTTTATTATGTTTTGAGCATCCTCCCGCGAAATGATCCCTTGTTTCCAAAGCATAACCGCGTGAGCCCTGCTGCCCCAGATATCATAAGGGATAAGAACTTCATCGCAGGGGGGGAGAGGTCTGATGTCTCTTCCAGAAATAAATTTTATAAAATTTTCGTCCGGCTTTTCTTTAAACCTGGATCCCCACAACCTTTCAACTTTCATTGCATTTCCCCATTTAATAATTTTTTAAATTAACCTAATCCCTATATTCCCCAGTCCCTCAAAAACTCAATTAGAAGCCTTGCGCCAAATCCGCTCGCTCCTTTAGGTGTATACTCTTTGTCTTTTTCAAACCAGGCTGGCCCAGCAATATCCAGGTGAACCCAGGGGGTATCTTTGACAAATTTTTTCAAGAACAATCCCGCAGTGATAGTGCCGGCAGCTCTTTCACCCACATTTTTCATGTCAGCAATATCACTCCTCAGATAATCAAAATACTTCTCAGCAAGAGGAAGTTGCCAAACCTTTTCCCCGGTTTTCTCGCCTGCTGCTTTCAACTTTGTTATCAGTGAATCATCATTACCCATAATCCCGGCAATATAATCACCCAAAGCGATTATACAGGCGCCAGTCAGGGTGGCAAGATCAACAATACACTGAGGTTTAAACCGCTCAGCATAGGTAAGCGCATCAGCAAGGATCAGCCTTCCCTCAGCGTCAGTACTGATCACTTCAATAGTCTGGCCAGACAAAGAAGTTAAAATATCCCCGGGTTTATAAGCCTTTCCACCCGGCAAATTTTCAGTGGCAGGAATAATGCCAATCACATTTAATGGAATTTCCATTTGAGCTGCCGCCTGCATAGCTCCCATTACGGCCGCTCCTCCCGCCATATCGTCCTTCATCCTTTCCATCTTTTCCGCCGGTTTAAGAGAGATTCCGCCACTGTCAAAAGTAATGCCTTTTCCGATAAGAACTACTGGAGGCCCATAATCACAACCAGCATGGTACTCTAAAACAATCACCTTTGCCGGCTCCCGGCTTCCCCGGGCCACCGCAAGAAAAACGCCCATATCCATTTTTCGCGCTTGGGCCTCGGTTATTATCCTGCATTTCAGCTTGTTTTTCCGGGCAATAGATCTGGCCTTGTTTGCCAGAATTGAAGGGGTCTTTTTGTTGGCCGGAAGAGATACCAGATCACGGGCTAAATAGACTGCCGAGGATATAACAGCCGTTCGCTTTATGGTCTCTTTTATTTTGCCGGCTTCTTTCCGATTTTTTACAATTACAACACATTCATCAATTCTGTTCTTTTTTTCCTTTTCGTTCGTTATGAACTCGTCAAGCTGATAAATCATCAGGGCTCCTCCGGTGAGAAAGGCTTCCAACCCTTCCTCAGAATTAACCCCTTCAGCCTCAACCAAATTTGCGGGAACAAAAACCTTTTTTATCCCTAAATTCCGGGCATATTCAAATGCCGCGCCACCGGACCCACGCATTCTGTCCAGATCAAATTCGTCCCTTTTACCCAATCCAACCAGGATTATCCGCTTGACCGAAATTGCTCCTTGAGTATAAATAATTGAAGTTTTACCGCGTTCCCCTTTAAAGTCTCCGCTGTCCAACAGGCTTTGAATCAATCCCGAAGAAGCTTTATCCAATTGCTTTATTGTACCGGAAAGCTCCCGGGAATTTTCAAACAATGGAAAAAGGATCGCTTCAGCTTTTTCAGTAACAACATTCCCGACCTTGGATTTAAATTTAATTATCATCTTCTCTTCCTATACTAAACAATCGACTGTAATAAGCTCGGTGTTTTTTTAAGTTTGGTTACAAAGCCCGCATAAACTCCGGGCGTAAAATATCAGGATTCTGAAGGGCATTATCAATCTCCTTTAAAAGCTTTTTCTTGTCCTGATTAAGAGTAGCTTTGATGGGAAGATAGTTCGAGGCATGGTTGCTGCGAAAAGTACAGTCTTTCAACTGAAAATGTTCAATCATCGCACGAAGCTCTCTCAATATACTGATGTTATCCATCATCTCCCACTCTTCTCCCATACAGTGAAGGAAGTATTGCCCCCCATCTTCCAGCATGATGGTAAGAGCGGAAAGATAATGGGGATTGATGGCAGAACACACTCTGGCTGTTTCAACCGCATGACGAAAACTATCCTTCTTCTCCGCAAGTCCGAGAATAACAGTGGCTGAAAGCAAAAAACCGGCCTTGATAGCTTTGTTAGCGCTTTGAATCAATTCTTGAGAATTCGCGCCCTTTCTTATTTTAGTTAACAGCTTGTCATCTCCGGTTTCAATCCCGAAATATAAGAACTGTAACCCCGCCGCTCTGATTTTTTTGAGATCTTCTTCTGATTTTTCCAGGAGATTGCTTGGGTTTGCATAGGCAGAAACCCTTTCCAAACATGGAAATTTATCATACAACAGATTAAGAGTACAGATCATATGATCAGTATCAACAACCAGGGCATCACCGTCAGCCAAAAAAATTCTCGGGGCATTACGGTAGGAACTCGCCATTTCTATAATATCAGATTTTAATTCCTCCCAGGGACGAACTCGAAAC
>JAGHDE010000015.1 GCA_021160085.1 Pseudomonadota bacterium
AGGATTCAAGGGGTCAGGGATTCGAGGGTTCGAGTGACACAAAGTGGAGCCATCGGCGCTCAATGCTAAAGAATTACAAAGAGTTGAAAGTCTGGCAAAAGTCATACAAACGCTGGAATCCTTGTACCCTCTTCTCCAACCTTTTATCTTTATCTATTAACGGGTTAGAAACTGATCTGAAGCAGTGACGATGGCTTGAGAGACATTAACCTGAAACTTTTTCTGCTTAAGGAGCCGTTCCTCATCTGGATTACTGACAAACCCCAATTCAACAAGAACAGAAGGTATCTCTGTTGTTTTCAGGACCCGAAACCCGGCTTGTTTGGGTTTGTCAAATTTGATCGGGTGAACACTTTTGATCTCTCGTAAAATCAGAGATCCCAAACGAAGGCTGGAGTTTATGGTGTTGGTTAACGCCAGATCAAGAAGGGTAAAGTTAAGATCATCATTCTGGGTAAAAGAAATTCCTCCGATAAGATCAGATGCGTTTTCTTTTTCTGCTAAACAGCGAGCCGCCTCATCACTGGCTCCTTTTAATGAAAGGCAATAGACAGAAGCGCCCCTAAGCTTCCGATTATGATTGCTGTCAACATGAACACTTATAAAAAGATCAGCGCCGTAATCCCCTGCGATTTTAATCCTGTCTCTTAAGGGGATAAAATAATCACCCTCTCGGGTTAAAAAAGCCTGGTACCCCTCTTTTTCATCAAAGATTTTTTTCAAGGATCGTGCAAACGTCAATACTACATCCTTTTCCATTGTTCCTCCCGGACCAATAGCGCCTGGATCTTCCCCACCGTGTCCCGGGTCAATTACAATGATTTTATTGTGTTTCAAGTCAGAGCCTATTTTTACCCTCTTTTTCTCTGCCAGTTCTTTCAAATCGGGATGAAAAAATTCAATCACCAGCCGGTCAGTTTTTCCCGGGAGTTTTGAGAAGGCAGAAATTTTTGTTTCAGTAGACTGAACCAGATCGAAAACAATTCTCAAAACATCTTTTTTAAAATTTCCAAAACGTATCTGCTTTATGAACCCATCGTCTACCGCAATTTTATTTTGGCTCAAAGAAATAGAGGTGTCTTTAAAGTCTACTACCAACCTGTCAGGATTGGTTAATGTAAATTTTTTATAGGAATGGCTACCCCTTATATCGAGGACAACCCGGGTGTGGGCTGGCGCTGACCAGCAGCGGATGTCGGTGATCTGGTCAGCTCCAAAAGCATACTGGGAGGATAATGAGAAAAGGAGAAAAAATAATAAAAATTTATTTATATACTGTTTCAACGTCAAATACTTTTTTCTGAAAAATCTCGAATTTTTTACCTTTTAGCTTTCGATAAAAACAGCTTCGGTAGCCTTTGTGACAAGCCGCTACTTTCTGATCAACTTTAATTACCAGAGCATCTTTGTCGCAGTCGATGAGAATTTCTTTTACTGTTTGAATATGACCGGAATCTTCACCTTTTTGCCAGTATTTCTGCCTGGATCTGCTCCAAAAATGGGTTTTTCCCGAGTCCAAAGTCGTTTTAAGGGACTCTTTGTTCATATATGCCACCATCAAGACCTCATTATTTAAGCAATCCTGGACTATTACCGTAACCAAGCCTTTGTCGTCGTATTTTATCTGTTCTGTTATATCCATGATCATTCCTTTTTAAAATAATAGTCACTTCAACTTTAAAAAATTAGTATCTAACAGCTTCTATTTTTCTCTGCTTTTGCCAGATGCGCTTCAGTTCTTTTTCTTTGGCATGAAACCTTTTCTGTTCTTCTTGAGGAAGAAGGGTTGTAATCACTCTGGCCGCCGGGGTGATATAAGGAGCGCTTACCGAATCAGTTACTATGGAACAATCAGCAGGATAATTTACCATTATGATAACTACCATCATGCAGGCCAGGGTAAACCCTTTCAACAATCCGAGCGCCACGCTGACAACACGATCGATTCCGCCAAAATGCAAACGGTTAAAAAGATTATCAAAATATCTTCCGGTAATTGAGATTAATCCGAATATCAGCAGGAAAGCGGCGGTAAAACCCGTTGCCTCGGCGAAACTTGGGGGAAACACCTCGGTCGGGAAGAGATCAGCAAAACTCTCATAAAACCTGCCGGCCAACATGAAAGAAAGGACTGTTACGAAAAAGGAAAAAACCAGCTCAACCCCTCCTTTTAAAGAACTGAGTAAAAAACAGGCTCCAATAAAAACAAGGATAGCAAAGTCAAGAATATTGGGAACCAAATTTCTATCGCCCTTTTTAATCTGTCTGTTTAAAGGAGCTTAACATTATTTACGAAAGGTCATTTTTTAGTTGGCCAGTAAATCCTTTACGATTTTACTGATAACTCCACCCGAAGCCTTCCCCGCTAACTTTTTTGAAAGAATTCCCATAACCTTTCCCAGCGACTTCATGTCTTCCGCGCCAACCTCATCAATAGCTGCCTGAGCTTCATTCTTGATATCCTCTTCATTTAGTTGTTCGGGAAGAAATTCTTCAATTATCTTTATTTCAGCTTTTTCTTTTTCTGCTAAATCATCCCGGTTTGCATTTTGATATTGCTCAATAGAGTCTTTTCGTTGGCGAAGCATACGGTAGAAAATTTTGGAGGTGATCTGTTCATCAACAACAGGCCCTGAACCTTCTTTCTCCTTGTTAATTATTTCCGCTATCATCATCCGAACCACTCCCGCCCGGAAAGAGTCTTTGCTTTTCATTGCTTTATGGAGTTCAGAACGAAGTTTTTCTTTCATGGTGCCTTACCCATCCTTTTTATCTATCCCTTTCAAATCAGTTAAGCTTTTTTTGCTTTGGCAAGCTTCCTGGTTAATCGACGATATTTTTTTATTTTTTTTCTCAGTAAAGAACTTGTTTTTCTGTCTTTTTTTTCATTAGCGGCTTGTTTTTTTTCTTTTAATGCCTTGATCTCTTTTTTTGCGTTGCTTTTTTGTTCCGGTTTATCTTTCTTAAGCTTCAGTGGCGCAGTGTCGCCCCGGGCTTTGTGGATCTCGCGAATAAGGTCCTCTTTCTTCATCGCATGAGCACCACTGATTCCTTTATATTGTTTGGCGATCTCTCTCAATTTTGTTGCCGTAAGTTTTTCAAGCTCTTTTTCTTCCATTATCTTACCTCTTAGTAAATTATGTTAGACTACTGTAACCTATCTACAGTAGATTCATTATAAGCAAAAATTTGCTTTTTTTCAAGAAATCTTCTGCCTTATACCGCTGAAATCTTATCTCTTAGTCTGAGAATATCTTAATATCCTCACAAATTCTTTAAGATTTTTTACCGTATGGCTGTTTTTGGGTGTTTTTCCATCACGATCCAGGTAGTAGGTTTCAATCCCTGCTTGTTGGGGCGCTAAGTAGTCGAATTCATAATGGTCGCCGATGTGGATCATTTGAGAAGGGCTTATCCCTATAGTTTTACAAAGCTTTTTGTAAAATTGAGAAGTCTTTTTTACTTGCCGGAAATCAGATGTGGCGGAAAAAATCCGGCTGAAATAATCTTCAATACCAGTCACCTGTAATTCTATTTCTACGAACTCCCGGGCAGCATTCGAAGTAATAACCAGTTCATAATCTTCAGTTAACTCCTCAATTATTTCTTTGACCTCCGGGAAGAGGCAAATTTTCTCCCGATGTTTTTCCATCAGGTCCTTCCAGTCGCCGGAAAGGTCAAAGAAATTGAACCAGTAGGCAATATCATACCATTTCAGAGATGCGTCACTCACCCGGGCATATTCCCCGGTAACACTGGCAATGGCTTCGGAAATGCTGACGCTGTTCTTTTTTGCATACAGCTCAGGAAGCCCCCGTTCCCAGACCCACATTGTGTAAACAATGTCTACCAGGGTGCCATCCAGATCAAATGAAATTACTTTTATTTTTTTAATTTTTTCACTCATTATATCCTTTTATGTGTTTGCCCGAAGATGCTGAATTATGAATTAAATCAA
>JAGHDE010000008.1 GCA_021160085.1 Pseudomonadota bacterium
GTTTGTTTGCGCTTTTTATTGAACAACATCATGATACAAGGTTTTTTAAAAACGTGCCTTCAAAGTTCTGCTGTGGAGTATAATTCCTCAGTGGCTATGATTGATACGCATCAAGACTATGGGTATCGTTCTCATATCCTTTTTCCAGGGCAATCATATCCAAATGGAGGGTTGCGATGTTTTCAATGTAATACGATATGCTGTAGTTAATCTTCCGCAGGTCTATTATCTTGATATATTTTCGGCAGGCTTCACAGGTTTCCACCCGATTAACTTCGTCATCTTCCACAACAAAATAAGAGAGCTTCTTTTGATCTTCATTACCACAATAAGGACACTTTACCCTAATAAACAACCATTCACTGCTGCATCTTTCGCAGATTAAATACCGTTTCCCTTCCTCTCCTTTTAAGACCCCCATAAATGGTTTGCTGCCGCATAAAGGGCAATATCCCTGCGTCCACATTCCTTCCTTGATTTTGTCCTGAAAATATGAGGCATAGGATTCCATGACCGGGTTGATGGTCTCATTAAGCAGAAAAGCAAGCAGGGGATTTTGAACAGTAGAATCTTTTCTTTTCAATGCCTCCGTTATCATCTTCTCAAAACCTCCCTTTTCTTTTTTTACCATTTTCTCTATCGAATTTGCCTGCTCAAGAGCTCTTTCTTTAATAAGGGATATTAGTTTTGAAAAATAGCTTTTCATTAAATCGTAATCGAAGGGCAGCTTTTCCTTTTCAAAAAGGGTGAAACCCTCTTTAAGCGTAACTTCTTCCAAATGCTCTTCAAAAGGAATGGGTGTTTGATTCAATTGCAAGCTTTTTTTATACTCATCTCTCTCCTTCACAATTTTCTCATAAAATCCCATAAGTTCCTGGTAGACTGGCCGGTCCGCTTTTATTTTTTTAATTCGTTCCAGGGCAATTGCAAGTTCGCCATTCATCTATAAATCTTCCTTTGTTTTCTTAGTGGATAAAATAAAAAAGGGTTGCTTCAAAATAGAAGCAACCCTTTTTTTGATTACTCTATTTGATTACCTGGTTTGTTCCTGATCGGTCACGGTGTCTGCCTTGCTTAGACAACCTATAAATCCAGCCGCCAATCCAAGGGTTCCCCAGGGGGATAAAATCTTATTCCAGGCAAATTTTCGAGAAGTAGAAACCGTTGCCTTTGCTTCCAACCCATAGTTTTCCTCGGTCTCAGGCAAAACCCAGAAGGTATTGTATTCTTCTCCCGGATAAATCGCCGCGTCTCCACCCAATTGTTCAACTCTTTTGTTTGCCAGCTTAAGCATTTCAGCCTTGGGTCCAAAATTTAACGTTCCCGTGGGACACGCCGTAACGCAGGCAGGCTTCAGGCCATTGGTTATCCGGTCAATACACATGGTGCATTTATAAATCTGACCGGTCTTTTCGTCATATCGGGGAATATCAAACGGACACGAACCCCGCACATCTTCATACTTTAGCTGTTTTGTCTTTTCAGTGAATATCACCGCCCCGCTCTTATCCTTAATAATTGCGCCGGGAACATCTTCGGCCGCAAACATACAGGGAGCTTCTTCACAGTGACGACACCGATCATTCAAAAACAACCATTGTAATTTACCATCATTAACAACTTCATTAAATCGAACCCTGTTCCACGTATTAGCGGAAAGATCAGGCGGATTTTCGTGAGTACCACGGTTGGTCGTCTTTTCGGCCTTCAGTTGATTCCAATTTTTGCAAGCCACCTGACAAGATCGACAGCCCGTGCATTTTGAAACATCTATAAATATCGCCATCTCTACCATCTTAGCTGCCCTCCTTTCTTATCACATCAACCATAAAGGCCTTGCTTTCCGGGATCATAGTATTTGCATCCCCAATGTTGGGGGTAACCAGATTTGCGCTGTCACCAAAAGTAAACAATTCCGGTTTTTTGTCACCCGAATCATATTTTCTCTCCGCGGTTGTCACCCATCCATAATGCCAGGGGATACCAACTTCATGAACAGTCGTGCCCGCCACCGTGAAAGGTTTAAATCTCTGCGTTACTATCGCCACCGCATCCACCTTTCCTCTTAGGGACTTGACCGTCACAATAGTTCCATTTTTGATTTGTTTCAGTTTAGCAAGTTCCTTGCTCATTTCTACAAACATGGAAGGCTGCATTTCAACCAGCCATGGCTGCCAGCGGGTCATGACACCGGTTTGCCAGTGCTCGCTTACCCGGTAGGTTGTGCATACAATTGGGAACCGAGGATCACAGGTTGCCCGGGCGTCCATTTTGGTGCCTATTCCCTCCATATCCCACCGCTTAATCGTGGGATTAACGAACTGGGGAGACATAAAGTTCTTCTCCACCGGACATTCTAACGGTTCATAATGTTCGGAAAATGGTCCGTCTGCCCGTCCCGGTCCAAAAATCTGCCCATAGCCATCTTTTTGCATGATAAAGGGATAGCGGGATTTGCTTCCGGCTGACATTGGTGGCCACCCGCCGTCCGGAACATCTCCAGTCCATTTGGTTCCGTTCCAGGAAATAACGGGTTTATCAGACGCCCATGGTTTCCCGTTTTTATCCACGGATGCCCGGTTGTAAAGAATTCTCCGGTTAACCGGCCAGCACCAGGACCACTCAGCATATAGCCCGATGCCGGATGGGTCAGACTTCTTTCTCCGGGCGGCCATGTTGCCTTTTTCGGTATAGGAGTTACAATAGAGCCAGTTGCCGGAAGATGTAGAACCATCATCCTGGAGATAGGCAAAACTTGGCACCAGTGTTCCTTTTTTGTATAATTTTCCCTTTATTTCTTTATCCTCAAGAAAATATCCATTGATCTCTTTGGCAATGACATGAGAATCAAAATGTTTATGCCACCGAAGCTTTTTAATAGGCTCACCAAATGTGCCGCCGTCTTTTTCGTAAAGCTTCTTAATCTTCAAAAAGAGATCAGTGATGATGTCACCATCCGGTAAAGCTTCTCCAGGCGGTTCCGATGCCTTATAGCGCCACTGCATCCAGCGTCCGCTGTTGGTAATACTGCCTTCCTTCTCATAGGATGCCGCGCAGGGAAGCATGAACACCTCGGTTTTAATCTCCTTCGGATTCATGTCCGGGGCTTTCCAGAATGAGGTTGTCTCATTATCAAAAATGTTTACACTTACCAGCCAATCCATCTTTGCCATTGACTGACGAGTCTTGTTGGAGTTGGCTCCACTGCAGGCCGGGTTCTGTCCCCAGGAAAAAAGTCCATTAATATTCCCTTTGTATGCTTCGTCAAATATCGTAAGCCAGGAATAATTCGCGCCGTCATCAAGCTTCGGCATATAAGTATAGGCTTCTTCCAGTGACACATCTGTTCCGTATAACTCCCGAAGAAGACTCGCGGAGTACTTGGGATAGTTCTGCCACCAGTTGGCGCTCATGCCATCATTGCTTTTAGGGGTATAAACCTGGTTATACTCCTTAAAGGTTGGCTGGGAAGCCTTGGGAGTCTTAAGATACCCTGGAAGAATGTGAAATAGGAGGCAGTGATCCGTGGATCCCTGCACATTCGATTCACCGCGTAATGCATTTACGCCACCACCCGCAATTCCAATATTACCCAGAAGCAACTGAATTATAGACATGGTCCGAATATTCTGGGTGCCCACGGTGTGCTGGGTCCATCCCATAGCATACATAATCGTACCGGACTTGTTCGACTTTCCAGTCTTGGCGTATGTTTTGTATACCTGCAAAAGCTTTTCTTGGGGAGTTCCCGTAATTTGTTCAACCTTATCCAAATTATAACGGGAATAATGCTTTTTCAGAAGCTGGAACACACAGTTGGGATCCTTAAGAGTCTTGTCCTTTTTGGGAATACCATTTTCATCCATTTGGAATGCCCACGTTTTTTTGTCATATTTTCCGTTGACATAGCCTTCTTTGGTTTTGGTGCCCTCTAAACCGGAAAATACTCCATCATTATCACCGGGAAGTTTAAAGTCAGGACTAACCAGAAAGGTAGCGTTGGTATATTCACAGATATATTCTTTAAAATATTGGTTGTTATCCAGAATATATTTAATCATTCCGCCCAAAAACGGGATATCCGTTCCCGAACGGAGAGAAGAATAGATATCTGCTTTTGCGCTGGTCCTGGTAAAACGAGGGTCAACACTGATGAGGGTTGCGCCGTTTTCCATCGCTTTGGTCACCCATTTAAATGAAATCGGGTGATTTTCAGCCGGATTACTGCCCATTGCCAAAATACAATCACTGTTCTTCAGATCAATCCAGTGATTCGTCATCGCCCCGCGTCCAAACGACTCTGCCAGAGCCGCTACAGTAGCGGAGTGTCATATACGGGCCTGGTGTTCGATATAGACCAATCCCAGGCTCCGCAGAAACTTTTGATAAATATAACACTCTTCATTATCCATTGCCGCGCTGCCAACCGAAGCAATGTTCGTCAGGCGATTAACGGTCTGTCCCTTTTTGTTCGTTGCCTCAAAATACTTATCCCTGGTCTTCTTTACGTTTTCGGCAATCTTATCCAGTGCAAAGTCCCAGGAAACTTGCTTCCACTCCGCGCTGAAAGGAGCACGATACATAGGATTCGAAAGCCGATTGGGATTGTTATGGGAAATTTGATAGACCGCCATCCCTTTGCTGCACAAAGCCCCTTCATTGATGGGATGATCCGGATCTCCCTCAGTATTAACCACTTTACCTTCAATGGTGTGGACAATGATACCGCAGCCCACTGCGCAGTAAGGGCAAATTGTGGTGGTTTGTTTAGCGTTTCTGATTCTCAGGGTTTGCGCATAAGCCTCTATCGGCTTCAGGTCAAACCCTAAACTTCCAAGAGCCACTCCTGCAACTGTTGCTCCGGAAATTTTCAGAAAACCTCTTCTGCTAATACCTTTCATTAACTTGTCTCCTTTTTCTGACTAATTAATGAATTACCTCTTTTCCCTTGCCTATTTTTTATGCTTTACATCCTCAAGCATCTTTTCGTATTCAAACCCTCTCCAAGTTGGGCTTTTTTCATTATGGCATGCGACACAACTCTCCTTCGAAGGAGTCGAAATCAATCCGGCTTCTGCAGCAAGCTTCCGCTGTTCATCCGGGTTTGCCTTCCATTTTTTTCTGCTTTTGATTTTGGGGCTCTTATAAGCGCTTCCCGGGCCATGGCAGGACTCGCACCCAACATTATCCAAAACAGCTTTCGGTGCGGCTAACTTACCGTATCCGGTAGTGTGGCACTCGAGGCATGAGGCATCAGCAGTATAATCCTTCTCAGGGTCCAGGTTGGCTTTGGTCTTTTCTTCTACCTTCACCCCTGCTTTCAAGTCATCCAACGCCTTGGAATGATAATCGCTTTGCCATGATTTGTATTGAACTCTATGGCAGCCCATGCACTTCTTGGTTCCCACATATTTAACCTCTCCCGCAACCGAAATATTTAAGTGCATCACAAAAAGCAGAATTGTCGCTGATGCTAATGTTATCATTATTGTAATTAATTTTTTCATATATAAGTACTCCTTTCAAACATCCCATAAAAAACAATAAATATACTTCTGTAAATGTCTAATAAATTTCCGGTGTTAGTTTTTCACCCCCCTTCTCTTTTTTTACTCCTTTTTATTTCCCGGTCGCTAAGCACAACAACTGTTTCACAGGGAATTTAACAAAATTTTGTACATAAACAACATAAAATAAAATTATTATTTTTTCAAGAAAAAATTTTTTAGAAACTGAAAAAATAACGAGAAAAAAGCCAAAAAAAAGGCTGAAATATAATAACCTTTGATATGATCCTGAAAAGCCCCTTGTTTTTTCAATTAAAAGGTGTTATCAAACACAAACTATGTAGTTTTTAAAAATTTAAATATTAACTTGGAAAAGGCGAGGTGTTAATGATGATAAAAAGAAAAGGATGGTTGGAAGCAATAGTAATAATATTAGCTCTATCATGGAGTTTTTTGCCTCTATCTGCAGAAAACAAGGAGCTTTCAGTAAACAAAGTAGCAGTAGTTAACGGAACGGAAATCAGCCGGTCTGATTTTGACCGGGAGATAACTGGTATTCAACAACAGTATTCAAAAATGAAAAGACCCATCAATGATTCCCAGCTTTCAAAGATCAAAAAAGATATCCTCGAAAGACTTATCAACCACGAACTTCTCTATCAAGAAAGCCAAAAATCTGGTATCAAAGTGGAGAAAGCGGCGGTGGATAACCAATTTAAAAAATTCAAAGAACAGGTCTCCAAAGAAGGCGGGTTCGCTGACTGGCTGACTCAAATGAAACTCACTGAAAATGAAGTTCTCTCACAATTTGAACAAGGATTATCTATCCAGCAATTTATTGATAAACAATTTGGGGAGAAAGTTACAATCACTGATGAAAAAGCCAGGCTTTTTTATGATGGTCATCCAGAGTTTTTCAAACAACCCAGTAAGATAAAGGCCAGCCATATTCTGATTAAGGTCGACCCCAAGGCTGATGAAACAAAGAAAGCTGAAGCCCGTAAACAGATCGAAAAAATTCAGAAAAGGCTTCAGCAAGGCGATGATTTCGCAACTCTTGCCAAAGAGTTTTCCCAATGTCCCAGCAGCGCCAATGGTGGTGATTTGGGATATTTCAACCGAGGACAAATGGTAAAACCCTTTGAGGAAGCGGCTTCCAATTTAAAACCAGGTGAGTTGAGCGGCATTGTAGAAACTACATTTGGCTACCACCTGATCAAGGTTTACGACAAAAAACCTGAAGCTGTAACCGCTTTTGGGGATATCAAAGACAAACTAAAACAACACCTTAAACAAAAGGAAATAGAGAAAGAGGTAAAACTATATGTTGAGGATCTGAAAAAAAAGGCTAAAATTGAGACATTCCTAAAAGAAAATTCTTAATGATATAA
>JAGHDE010000173.1 GCA_021160085.1 Pseudomonadota bacterium
CGGCCCCCAGGACAATCCCACCAAGAGACGCTAACTTCCTCGGCCCGGTTGTTGCAATCATTCTTCCGGAAAGGATCATTACTACTGAAAAAACCAGGAGGTCGATTGAAAAAATCCAGGCCGCCTGACTGGCGCTGAAACCGTACTTTCCGCCTTCAGCAACAGCCAGAGTTAACTTGGGTGTAAAAACGGACCATGCATAGATGGCGCCCAGGCATAACTGGATTAATATAGCTCCAATAACCACATACCAACGATTCATTAATTTCTCTTTTGCCATTCATTCCTCCTTATTGTTTAATAATATCAAAAATTCTAATTGGTTAACTGATAGAATGTTTCTTAAAATTTCTGCAGAATCTAACCTGAATAGCACCATTTGTCAAACAAAAAAAACAGTCCTGAAGGTTAACTCCGCTTAAAACCCGCCAAAACCTCACCTTCAGGAAAATTTTTTTAATTAATTTTTTATATGTTAATATATCGAATCCAGAAAAACGAGTCCATATTTTTATGACCAACAGCACCGTTTGTATGCTATAAATAAAATTTGCTTCCCTTTCCAAATTCTTCTTCATACTGAATTATCTTGAAAAATTTTATTAATCCTTGATATTCTATTTATATACACGTTTTTTCTCTCTGTTCTGGAAAAGTATAATTTTGGGTTGCGGGGCCGGGTGATGATATGACCGAAGAATACTGCGCTCAGATTGCCAACATATCAAAAACCATCTTACATGAAAACCAGGGTTCTATTAATAAATCCCAATAGAATGAGGCCTGTGGTTGCGCCATTAGGGCTCGATTATCTATCATCTTCGCTGGCAGATAATAACATAGATTTTGAGGTTCTCGACCTTGCCTTTTTCGACAATATCGAAAAGGAAATTAAACGATTCCTGAAGGGCAGGTACTTCACTGCCATTGCTGTTACGGTCCGCAATATAGACGATTCCTATTTTTTCAGCCGGGATTTCTGCCTGAAAAAAATTAAAGGAACCATCGACCTTGTAAAAATTCATAGCCCCTCCCCCATCATCCTCGGGGGAGTCGGGTTCTCAATCGCCCCGATACCTGTGCTTAAGTATTGCGGGGTGGAGTTGGGAATCTGGGGGGAAGGGGAGCTTTCTTTGCCGCTTCTAATAAAATCTTTAGCAGCAGGCAGAGAGATTGATACAATCCCGGGGCTTGTACATAAAGAAGATAATAAATACAGGATGAATCCTCCTTCCTATATCGATCTTCAAAAGATATGTCTATCCCAACGGAATGCTCTTAATAACCGAAGATATTACCAGGAAGGGGGGATGGTTGGGTTTGAGACCAAAAGAGGGTGTGAGCAAACCTGTTATTATTGTGCTGATCCAGTTGCAAAAGGGAAAAAAGTGCGGGTTCGAAATCCCAAAGACGTGGCCACTGAACTTGCAGGTCTGTTAGAAAAAGGAATAGCATGTTTTCATACCTGCGACAGCGAGTTCAATCTTCCGGAAAATCACGCCATCGAAGTATGCAAAGAGATCGTAAAACAACGACTGGGAAATAAGATTATCTGGTATGCTTATGCGACTCCTTTTGGATTCTCGGATGAGCTTGCCGCCTGGATGAAAGAGGCCGGGTGCGTGGGCATAAATTTTGGCATCGACAGTGGAAATGAACGGATGTTAAAAAATCTCGGTCGAAATCACACCCCTGAGGATATTAATAAAGTTGCCGTTCTCTGCCATAAACACGGTTTTGCGTTTATGTTTGACCTCCTTTTAGGAGGGCCGGGTGAAGACAGAAAAACGCTGAGTGAAACCCTTAATCTGATGAAATATCTGAATCCCTCCCGGGTTGGTATCAGTCTGGGAATTCGCATTTATCCCGGAACTTATTTTGGCAAGGTTTTGGGGAAAGAGATGCAATCTTCTCTAAAGGGATTTTTCGGGGAGAGTGATATTGAAATGCTGAAGCCTCTCTACTATCTCTCCCCCGATCTTGGAGAGGACATCCAGGAGTATATCGAAAAATTGATTGCCGGTGATACCCGCTTCTTTTTCGGAGGGTCAGAGAAAATTGAAGCGAATTATAACTATAATGATAATACCAGGCTTGTGCAGGCGATAAAAAAGGGGCATAAAGGCGCTTTTTGGGATATCTTGAGAAAGATAGATGAAGAAGAATTAAGCTCCCCGCCGCAAGCTTCGGAGAATTAAACCCAAAGCGATTAAATTGAGTGAGGGGAATAATGAGGATATTAGTAACCGGAGGAGCAGGCTATATAGGAAGTCATACCTGTGTGGAACTTTTGCAGGCAGGGCATGAGGTTGTTGTTGTTGACAACCTCTCTAACAGCAAGGAAGAATCTTTAAAAAGGGTTCAGGAACTCACCGGCAAAAAAATAAGGTTTCACAAAATAGATCTCCTCGACAAAGAATCTTTGAACGCTCTTTTTGATAATACCTCCATCGACACAGTGATTCATTTTGCCGGGCTGAAAGCGGTTGGCGAATCAGTAAACATTCCCCTCCGTTATTATCATAACAACGTCACTGGAACGCTTGTCCTCTGTAGAGTTATGGAACAACATAATGTCAAGAACCTGATCTTCAGTTCCTCCGCTACTGTTTATGGTGATCCACAAAGCGTTCCCATTAAAGAAAACTTTCCGCTTTCCCCAACCAATCCCTATGGTCATTCAAAGCTGATGATTGAAACAATCCTGCGGGATATTCACGCTGCTGATAAAACATGGGATATCACTCTATTGCGTTATTTTAATCCAGTGGGAGCCCATCCGAGCGGTCGCATTGGAGAGTCGCCCCAGGGTATCCCCAACAACCTTCTTCCCTATATCACCCAGGTAGCAATTGGTAAGCTGCCGGAACTCTTTGTGTTTGGAAATGATTATCCTACCCCTGATGGCACGGGTATTCGAGACTATATTCACGTTGTCGATCTGGCGCGGGGGCATACCAGGGCACTGGAAAAACCTGCGCTTCATCCCAGTGTTGCCACCTATAACCTTGGTACCGGGAAAGGATACAGTGTTCTGGAAATGGTATCAGCCTTCGAGAAAGCTTCGGGAAAAAAGATTCCCTTTGAAATTGTGGGGCGTCGCTCGGGTGATATTGCGGCCTGCTACGCTGATGCCTCTAAGGCTAAAGAGGAATTGGGTTGGATAACCGAGAAAGGTGTTGATGAAATGTGTGCTGATACCTGGTCCTGGCAATCTAAGAATCCCAATGGTTATGAATAACCATCCTCAAAGATTACGCATCAGTCAGCTTAAAAGATGCATTTCATCCCCTTTATATCCTGACTAACTCCAATAATGCCCCAGCTTTTTTTTAAGCCTCTCTTTGTCAGGATGAAAGCTATGTTCCAAAGCCATTCGGTTGAATCGTTTCAGGTCTTCCTCATTACACCCCATTTTTGTTACTGCATTCACATATTCATCTGTTAACGTAATATTGGAAATTATGGGATCATCACTGTTTAAACTCACCGGGACACCCTTTTCGTAAAACATTTTTAAAGGATGGCTTCCAAAAGAATCAACCGCACCAGTATGAATGTTGCTGGTTGGACAAATTTCCAGCATAATGTTATCTTTTTTAAGGATAGCCATGGCCTCTTCGCTTTCAGCCGTCTTGATACCGTGCCCGATCCGATCACAACCAAAAATTTTCACTGCTTCAATCACATTTTCAGAGCTTCCTGCCTCTCCGGCATGGAGGGTGAGTCCCATTCCTGCATCTTTGGCAATTTTAAACAGATGAAGAAAAGGCCGGGCAGAATTATTTATTTCATCTCCTGCTAAATCAAGGCCATAAAAGTATCTCCCTGCATATTGAACAGCAATATTCAGGGTATATTCAGCCAGCTCTATTCCGTAGTCCCGGCTTATCGTCACTATTGGTATGACCTCAATATCATAATTGTCCATTGCTCGTTCGAGAGCTCCAGATATCCACCTGATCACATCGTCTTCCCGGAAACGCCCTCCACAAGCAAAATGAGTGGGACTATAACGCAGCTCTAAATATTTTACATTATCCTGAGCTGCATCCTGGACCGCTTCATACGCTATTCTCTCAATCGCCTCCCGATTAGGATAAAAATTTCTAACCACCTTGAATTTATTTAAAAAATTTAAGAAATCAGGAGGATCATCATTAACCTGTATGAGGCGTCGAAATTTTCCCAAATCATAAGTGGGAAGGTAGACATTTTCTTTTCGCGCAATATCAATAAATGTCTCTAACCTGATACTTCCCTCC
>JAGHDE010000127.1 GCA_021160085.1 Pseudomonadota bacterium
CTCTACAACCTATGGTTATTAAAATTTTTAATCATAGACAATAAAACAGTAAAGTCAAATACTAAAATCCAAAAATATCTGTTTTTCCCTTCCAAAACTGTTTTTTATTAATCTGATAATAAAATCATCAGAAAACCCTTGAAAATTTCTTAAAAGTTTTTTAGATATATACTTATTAGTAAATCAGCCGATTATTTCAAAAAATTGTACGATAGTTGTAAAACAAAAAAAAGGGGGGGATAATGAAAAAAATTTTGATGGTTATGCTATGTTTCGTCTTTTCCGTTTCAACCAGTATCCCGTCGGTTTCTTTTGCATCCGCATCATATTCACCAAACCATAATAAATTTAAAATCCGCCATGCCTCTTCCGCTTCTCATCAAGGAGAAAAACTTACAATCGCGGCAAATAACACTGAAAAAGCAATTCCTGATTTTAATGAAGAGAATGAATTCGAAGAAGACTTTGAGACGGTCGAAACAATCGCTGATCCTCTTGAAGCCTATAACCGACCAACTTATGCGTTCAATGACAAGGTCTATTTCTATCTGCTTAAGCCGGTGGCTGCGAAATATAAGATTGTACCTGAAGGGGCAAGAATCTCTATAGCCAAATGTTTTTCGAACATTTATGCCCCGGTCCGACTGGTAAACTGTAGTCTGCAGGGAAATCATAAAGGAGCTTTCACTGAATTTTCACGCTTTGTAATTAACACCACCATCGGCATTGCCGGCCTTTTCGACCCTGCTAAATCCCTGTTTCACCTCGAAATCCAGGAAGAGAATTTCAGCCAGACCCTGGGGTGCTTCACGGGACCAGGATTTTATCTCACCCTCCCCTTTCTGGGGCCTTCGAGCCTTCGTGGCTCCATCGGTGCCGCGGTTGATCTTCTGATCGTTCCCACCATTTACGTTTTATTAAACTACTCCTATATCTATACCGGAGTAAGCGTCTTTAGAGCGATCAACCAAACTTCATTAACCCTCGGGGAATACGAGGACCTAAAGCGTGCCGCTCTTGATCCTTACATTTCCATACGGAATGCTTATTATCAACACCAGGAGGATTTGATTCAAAGATAAATGAGAATATGGTTATCCTTTAAGTTTGGTTTTCCTGCTCCTTGGATTTTAATTTTGCAATCAGATCTTCAAAGGAGGAATCAGCAAGTATTTCGCTAAACTGCACCCGGTAGTTTTTAACAATGCTAACCCCTTCAATTGCGATGTCACAGACAAGCCAGCGGCACTGTCTGTTTTTCAACTGGTAATGTACCGGAATCTCGGTATCCTTATCGATTTTAACCCGGGTTTCCACCACCGCGTAACGCTCACCCACAGTTTCATTAAGGTAGATAATATCCTCTCCGGAAAAACTGCCTGCTTTTTCAAGATACGCATCTATTTTTCCAAAATACGTGCGTTCCAGAAGCTTATTGAAAACTTTAACAAATTCCTGTTTTTCCTCGTCAGTCCTTTTCTTCCAATGAACTCCTAATGCTCTCCGGGCAATTTCTTTCTCGTCAAACATTTCTTTCACCGATTTGCGGAGGCTGTCAATTCTTTCATTCTTCTTGTCCGGTGCTTTAAGAGACGAATCATTAAGGACTTCAATAATCCGATCAATGGATCCTTTAAGCTGCTCGGTGACTGTCTCCCCCCAGGCCGCAGAAGAAATAAATATTATTATCACAAGAAACGCTATTGCCCGGATATTAATAAATCTGTTCCCTTTTATTCTCGCTGTTTTTTTTGAACTCAGATTCATTTCAAATAATCTCCTTTAAGAATAAATTTGCTTATTTTTTTCGCAACCTGAAAAACTATCAATCCGAAACAGAATAAACTGATAAAAACGAATTGTAAATGACGTCCATTACCAGGATTTAAAGGGTCTCCAAACTAAAATCAATTTAGGCAACACAGTCAGGACGGCCAGGAGGGCAATGACCATTGCCAAGCCGGTAAAGAAACCAAAGTAAATTGTGGGAATAAAATTAGACATAACCAAAATAGAAAACCCGAACATAATCGTAATGGAAGTGTTGACAATAGCCTTCCCGACATATCTATGACATTTTTGCACTGTCTTTGCATAGTCCCCGCCATTAAGCGAAAATTCCTCCCGAAATCTGTAGATGTAATGGATGCAATCGTCAACACCAATACCCATGGTTATCGCCGCGATCGTGATAGTCATCATGTCCAGAGGGATATTCATCAAACCCATCATCCCTAATATGATGGCAACCGCAAGCAGATTAGGAACAATGCCGATTATCGAAAGCAGAAAAGACCTGAACAAAATAAGTAACATCGCCGCTATACCCAACATAACGATCCCTAACGTTAAAATCTGGGACTGAAACAGGCTCTGTAACATATTATTATATAAAACGAGTATTCCGGTAACAGTTATGTTGTTCGCAGAGAAATCAAGTTCTTTAATAAGATATTTATTAATTCTATCCAGCAACTCCCTTCTTCGAAGGGTTTGTAATGAATCGAGAATTCTAAGAGAAATACGGGCTTCGTTTTTATCAATTGAAATATAGTTATCAACCATATCCGACTTAATCCGGTCAGGAATTTTTTTGTATAGGACTCCTAATTCGAGACCATCGAATTCTTTCCCCTGATTAAGTTCTTCGGCAACCCGGACAACTGAGGCCAGCGACAATACTTTGCCGACCTCCGGCAATCCATCCAGATAGTCATGGACTTCCTTTATTCGCCTGATTTTGTAAGGAGTAAACCAGTAATCCGCCGGATCATATTCAGTAATCCATTCAAATTCATCCTCTTCGGAAAATTCCTCTTCTTCGTTCATGGCGGAACTGCCATTAGCAGCCGAATCGGCTGAGGAATCATCAAAGCGCACCAGAACATCCAAGGGAGTCGTGCCTCCTAATTTATCGTCAATCAGCTTCATCCCCTGATATATTTCGGTGTCGTTGCTGAAATAGTTTATGAAACTGTTTTCCACCTTGAGTTTCATGATGCCGACAATGCTTATAACAACGCAAAAAAACGCGAACAACAAAACCTTTCCGCCATGAAACCGCACGACGGATGCAAGCTTTGAAATAAATGTCAACTCGCGGTCTTCACTATATATGGCGCCGGATTTCTTCATTAATACTAACACTGCCGGCAACTGTACAAATGAGACGAAAAAGGTTACGGAAAGGCCGATGGTCATCATCCAGCCGAAATCGATAACCGGCCTGATCCCGCTGAAAACCAGCGAACTGAAAGCTAAGATTGTAGTTAATGCGGTATAA
>JAGHDE010000181.1 GCA_021160085.1 Pseudomonadota bacterium
GAATATAGATAGCGCCAAATGGACATGACTTCAGGCACTTTAAACATGATATGCAAAGTTCCTTATCTATCTCCACCATCCCATTTCGACGAACAATCGCATTTACCGGGCAGGCATCCTCACATTTTGGGATCCGGCACTGACTGCATACAATCGGCATCCTTACCACTGGATGGGGATAAACAATCATAACGCGGATAGCAGCTTTTTTGGGGTTGGTTACATTAAAGTGTTTCATAGAGCACACAACCTCACATATCTTGCACCCCGAACAACGCTCGGGAATTATGGCTAATTGCTTTGACATGATTATGTTTGCCTTGATTAAGTTAATAAACGGGTTGGGGTTAACTTTATAACAAAATTAAAGATTGATTATAATAGCACAATTTTTTAGCATATAAAAAAATATTTTATCGGAATCAAAGTAAAAGCACTAAATGATAATAAGACTCTAAAAAAACATAACGGTAACCGTCGTATTCAGACCGGAAAACAAGAAAATGGCTCACCCATTGAAATTGGAGCACAAGCTTTCATCCCTCCCTGCTCAGCCCGGTGTTTATATAATGAAGGACAAGGGGGGTGCTGTCCTATATGTTGGCAAGGCGAAAAGTCTCCGCCACCGGGTTCGGTCTTATTTCCAGGAGAGCGCTGATCTTCCTGTGAAGACCCATTTTCTTGTCTCCAAAACCGCCGACTTTGACTACATAATTACCGGCACTGAAAAAGAAGCGCTCATCCTTGAAAGCAACCTCATAAAAAAGCACAAACCCCGTTATAATGTGACCCTTAAGGATGATAAGCATTATCCCTATTTAAAACTTACCATCAAAGAAGAATACCCCCGGCTTTTTATGGTGAGGAAGGTGGAAAAAGATGGCGCTCTCTATTTTGGGCCATTTGCTTCTGCCAATGCAGTGCGGGAAACACTCCGAATTATCCACAAAATTTTCCCTATTCGCACCTGTTCTCATCAAACCTTTCGCCAGCGCAAGCGTCCCTGTATCAACTTTCAACTTAAACGCTGTCTGGCCCCGTGTTGTTATGAGGTAGACAAAAAGAAATACGATCAGATCATAAAAAAAGTGCTTCTTTTTCTCCGCGCTCAAGATCAAAAGCTAATTTCCCATCTTACTTTTGAAATGGAGGAAGCTTCTAAAAGCCTTAATTTCGAAAAAGCGGCCTTGGTTCGAAATCAGATCAGGGCGATTCAACTGACATTGGAAAAACAAAAAATTATTTCATCCCGTTTTACCGACCGGGATATTATTGGCTATTTTCGTGAGGGTGATACGCTGGAAGCCTTTATGCTCTTTATCCGCCAGGGCCGGATGATTGGCAATCGGGCCTTTTCTTTTCACCAGGTGAGATTAGAAGATGATGAAGTCGTTCAGTCATTCATAAGCCAATATTACAGCAGCCCCAGATTTATCCCCGATGAAATTATTGTCCCTTTTAAACTGGATAATCAGGCTGCCATCGAAGAGTGGCTTTCCGAAAAAAAAGGAAAGAAGATAAAAATTGTCATCCCTCAGCGGGGAGAACGAAAGAACCTTCTTCTGATGGCTTTTGAAAATGCTAAACTGGCATACGCAAACAGACGTTCACAGGAAGAGATGCTTTGTCGTGCTCTGAGCGGAATACACCACCGTTTTCATCTCCGACAGGAACCCCGGGCTATGGAGTGCTTCGACATTTCAAACCTGTCCGGAAATGAGGCGGTGGGCTCGATGGTTCGTTTCGAAGATGGGTTGCCGATAAAACAAAAATACCGCCACTACAAGATAAAGACTGTCAACCAGCCCAACGATTACGGGATGATGTACGAAGTAATAAAACGTCGTCTGGCCCAGGGAATTAAAGATCATGACCTGCCCGATCTTATTGTGGTTGATGGAGGAAAAGGACAGCTTCAGATAGCGGGCAGGGCAATGGCGGAGATGGGAATCGGGAATATTGATGCCATCGGACTGGCAAAAAGCCGCTTTCAGGACTCAAAGAGAACACCTGAAAAGATTTTTCTCGCCGGGCATAAGGATCCCCTTATTCTTATCAAAGACCATGCAATCCTCCATCTTCTTCAAAGGATTCGGGATGAATCCCACCGTTTTGCTATTGCCTACCATCGAAAACTGAGACAAAAAAAACAAACCGAGTCGGTTCTGGATAAGATATCCGGCATTGGCCCAATAAAAAAGAAGAGTCTGCTCCAGCATTTCGGAAGTCTAAAGAAAATTAAAAGCGCCAGTTGTGAGGAACTCGCTTCAGTTTTTTCAGTCTCCCGGACCGACGCCAAAAATATTTTTGATTTTTTTACCGAAAACAAAAAAAATGATGGGTGACACCCAAGTGAAAAAACAAGAAACGCAGAAGGTATGAAAGTATATAAGACAACGGAATGATTTTTATTTTAGCGAAAACGACAAGTTAGACTTTTTCTTTCGCCCGGCATGCCCCATAATAAAACCTATCAGCCATCCGCCCAGGGTTGCGCCGGAACCGGCTAAAAACCACTTTATTTTTTTAACATCCTTCAAGACCTCATTTTGAACAGCATCTTCCTGGCTGGAGCTTATCAATTCCTCGAGTTTTATCTTGGTATTTTCATGTTCCTTTTTTAAGTCTAAATAACCCTTTGCTCCCTCCTTAATATCATCATGGCTTTTCTTTATTTTCGCAAGCTGACTCCTGATTATTTTGTCTTCTTTTTTTAATCCAGCGTTTTCTTTTTTTAACTGATGGATAAGTTTTTTATTGTTTTTTGCCTCTGATCTCAGTTTTTTAACCACTAAAAAACTGGGAGGGGATTCTTTTAAGTAACGCGACAGTACCCACCCTTCACGATCTCTGGAAAATCTGATAAAAGACCAATCACCCTCCTCCTTTACCTTTTCTGCTTTGTTTCCGGTTTGTAAACTTGCTATAACCTTGTAATTCGTGCCGGGGCCGGTTCGTACTGTAATTATAATAGAATCGATAACATACAGGGTTTTTGCATCACTGATTCCGGTTAATGCGGTCAATAGTACCAGACAGCATAAAAGCATCTTTAAACCTGCCGGGTATGATGCGAGAATATATTTTTTCAAGAGACCAGTCCTTTTAATTAAAGATAAGATATTTTGTTAAATAACAGAAATTTAACAGTATCTAAAAAAGATCAAGTTCCCATATCCCAGGAAGCCAGGTACTTTTCCTGTTCGCTGGTGAGGGTGTCGATCTCAATGCCCATACCCCTCAATTTCAACCGGGCAATTTCGCGGTCAATCTGCTGGGGAACCGGATAGACAATAGGCTCTAAATCTTTTTCATGTTTGACCAGGTATTCAGCAGACAAGGCCTGGTTTGCAAAGCTCATGTCCATAACGCTGGAAGGATGTCCTTCTGCCGAAGCCAGATTAATCAGACGCCCTTCCGCCAGCAGGTTTATTTTCCTTCCGTCAGACAGGGTATAATCCTCGATAAATTCTCTAATTTTTTTCTTTTTTACTGCTAATTTTTCGAGCCCTCTAACCAGATTGCCTTCTTTATCCCGGCTGGAAATCTCTAATTCCACATTAAAGTGACCGGAATTGCAGATAATTGCTCCATCCTTCATCTCCCCGAAGTGTTCTTCGCGGATGACGTTGATATCGCCTGTAACCGTACAGAAAAAATCACCTGATGGAGCGGCTTCAGCAATAGGCATTACCCGATATCCATCCATCACTGCCTCTAAAGCCCTGATGGGATCAACTTCGGTAACAATAATATTTGCTCCCATACCATTAGCCCGCATGGCCAATCCTCTGCCGCACCATCCATATCCGCAGACAACAAAAATACTCCCCGCCAGCAATCTGTTGGTCGCTCGAATTATGCCATCAACCGTGCTTTGCCCGGTTCCATAACGATTGTCAAAAAGATGCTTGGTATCAGCATCGTTTACCGCAATCAAAGGAAACCGGAGCACTCCTTCTTCCGCCATGCTTCTCAGGCGAATGATTCCGGTAGTGGTTTCTTCCGTCCCTCCAATGATATTTTCAATCAGTTCAACCCGTTGGCTATGGAGGGTAGACACCAAATCTGCTCCATCGTCCATGGTAATCACCGGCTTCTGGTCCAGGACCGCATTAATATGCTTATAATATGTGGTGTTGTCTTCTCCCTTTATGGCAAATACCGGTATCTGATATTCCTTTACCAGGGCGGCAGTAACATCGTCCTGGGTGCTGAGTGGATTAGATGCGCAGAGCATAACCTCAGCGCCCCCGGCTTTAAGCGTTTTAGCCAGGTTAGCGGTTTCCGTGGTTATGTGAAGACAGGCGGACATCTTAATGCCGGTAAGTGGTTTTTCTTTTTCAAATCGTTCCCGAATTAAATTCAGTACCGGCATGTTTTGATCAGCCCATTCAATTCGAAGTTTTCCCTGGTCAGCTAAATTTATATCTTTAATATCGTAATTCACAATACCTCCCTTTAGATTCCCGCTTCACTTTTTAATAATTCGGCCTTGTCCGTCTTTTCCCAGGTAAAATCAGGATCTGATCTGCCAAAATGGCCATACGCCGCAGTCTTTTTATAAATTGGACGAAGCAGATCAAGGTGTTTGATCATGGCCTTAGGCCTCAGGTCAAAAACCTTGCTGATAATTTCCGCAATCCGATCAGGAGCAATCCGGCTGGTTCCAAAGGTGTTGACCATAACCGAAACCGGCTCAGCTACACCGATGGCATACGCTAATTGCACCTCGCATTTTTCCGCCAACCCTGCCGCAACTACATTTTTAGCCACATACCGGGCCATGTAAGAAGCGCTTCTATCAACCTTGGAAGGATCTTTTCCGGAAAAGCATCCTCCTCCATGACTTCCCTGGCCTCCATAGGTGTCGCAGATGATCTTCCGGCCGGTAACACCGCAATCTCCGTGGGGACCGCCAATAACAAACCTCCCGGTTGCATTTATCAAATATTTTATATCCTTATCCAATAAATGTGGCGGAATGACCTTTTTTACAACTTCTTCAATAATCCCCTCTTTTAAAGTCTCATACTTTACCTCCGGGGTGTGCTGGGCAGCAACAACCACAGTTTTAACTGTCACCGGTTTATCCTCCAGGTATTCAACCGTGACCTGGGATTTCCCGTCAGGGCGAAGAAAGTCAAAGGTGCCATTTTTTCGAACTTCAGATAGACGCTTTGTTATTTTGTTAGCATAAAATATCGGCATGGGCATCAACTCTTCAGTCTCGTTACTGGCATAACCAAACATAAGGCCCTGGTCCCCGGCGCCCTGCTCATGGTTCTCGGTTTCGTCTACTCCCATGGCAATGTCCGCAGACTGCTGATCGATAGATGTTATAACCGCACAGGTTTCCCAGTCAAAACCCATTGAAGAATTGCTGTATCCGATCTCTTTTATAGTATTCCGGATTACTTGGGGCATGTCCACATAACACTCGGTACTGATTTCTCCGGCAATAAGCGCCATACCAGTGGTTACCAGTGTTTCGCAGGCCACTCTTCCTTTCGGGTCGCAGCCGATAACTTCATCCAAAATGGCATCGGAAATCTGATCAGCCACTTTGTCAGGATGGCCTTCGGTTACCGATTCCGAAGTAAACAGATATTTCGTCATTGACATAGATTTTCTCCTTCTGATTTTTCTCTTCTTTTTTAAATTTCAGGTTTGATTATTAATTAAACATATAAATATATATATTTTTGATAAGAATTGTCAATAACATAAATAAAACCCAAATCCACCGCCTAAGAAAAGATATGGATATTGGGGTTGTTAGAGGGATATTTTCCCAAAAATTTCAGAAAAAGTTCCGGATATTACGATAACCTTATGAAACCACTACTGATTGGCCATTTTTAGGCGTACCTCTCCCTTGATAAGCAATTTTGCTTTTTTATTTCTTATTTTCAACCTATCCAGAGGGAACAGGC
>JAGHDE010000110.1 GCA_021160085.1 Pseudomonadota bacterium
GATCAGCACCTCGGAGATTAAAATTTCTTGCGTTATAGAAGAAAAGTATACCGAGCTGGCTGTCCGGGTTCTCCACGAGGCCTTTAATCTTTCTTTGGAGTAATGCTCGCTGCTCACAAACCGGGGTTCTTTAAAAAAAGAGATATATAAGCGTAATCAATCTTTTGAGGAAGACAAATGAGAGACATCAAACTCTATGATACCACCCTTCGAGATGGGACCCAAGCTGAAGATATCTCATTCACGGCTGAAGATAAAATTCGAATTTCCAAACAATTAGATGATCTTGGGATTAATTACATTGAAGGCGGCTGGCCGGGCTCCAATCCCCGGGACATGCAGTTTTTTAATGAAATCAAAAGCTATGCGTTGTCACAGGCAAAAATAGTAGCTTTTTCCAGCACTGCCCGTCCGGGGACTCCTCCTGAAAAAGATAAAAACATAAAAGAACTTCTTAATGCTGAAACTGAGGTGGTGACGATTGTTGGAAAAAGCTGGGACATTCATGCTCGGGAGGTTTTGGGTATTTCTCTTGAGGAGAACCTTAAAATTATTTCTGATACAATTTCATACTTAAAACAACAAGTATCAGAAGTTATTTTTGATGCCGAACACTTTTTTGATGGTTTTAAGAATAATGCTGACTATGCCCTCCAGGTACTCAAAACGGCAACTGATGCTCATTGCGATTGTTTGGTTTTATGTGATACCAATGGCGGGGCAATGCCTTTTGAAATTCAAAATATTATTCGGACGGTAAAGAAAGACTTTTCAATACCTCTGGGAATCCATTGCCACAACGATTCGGAAATGGCGGTTGCCAATACTATCCTGGCGGTGAAGGAAGGAATTTCCCATGTGCAGGGGACTATAAATGGATTTGGAGAACGGTGTGGAAATGCTAATCTTTGTTCTATTATTCCTAACCTGAAGTTAAAATTAGGCATAGATTGTGTTTCCGAGGAACAACTCACCAAGTTAAAGGAAGTAGCCCGTTTTGTTTATGAGCTGGCAAATTTTCAACCGCCGAAACATCAACCTTTTGTTGGGAAAAGTGCTTTTGCTCATAAAGGGGGAATTCATGTTCATGCGGTTCAAAAAAAATCTATGATGTATGAACATATCCAGCCGGAATTGGTGGGAAATTACCAGAGGGTTTTGCTTTCCGATTTGTCGGGAAAAAGCAACATAATTTATAAAGCTAATGAACTGGGTATAAAGCTTAACAGCAAGGATCCGGTGGTGATCTCGACTTTGGAAAAAATAAAAGAGATGGAAAACCGCGGGTATCAATTTGAAGGAGCGGAAGCTTCTTTTGAGTTAATGCTAAAGAGTGCCATGGGATTTCAAAGGAATTATTTTGATCTCTTAGGGTTTCGGGTCATAAATGAAAAGCGAAAAGGAGATGAGGTCCCTTTATCAGAAGCCACCATTATGATAAAAGTAGGGGGAAAGACCGAACACACAGCTGCTTTGGGAAATGGCCCGGTAAATGCTCTTGATAACGCCATTCGAAAAGCACTTGAAAAGTTTTATCCCCAGCTTAGGGAAATGGAGCTGCTGGATTATAAGGTCCGCGTTATCTCAACCGGGGAGGGAACTGGAGCACAAGTTCGGGTTTTGGTTGAATCAGGTGATAAAAAAGACAGGTGGGGAACAGTGGGTCTTTCCGAGAATATTATTGAAGCGAGCTGGCAGGCCCTGGTGGATAGTATAAACTATAAATTGTTAAATGATGAAGAAAAATCCAAAAGATAAAAGAAGTGGTGATTCATTTTTTAAACAAGTAATTTTGCTGATCGCTTTTTGTTCTTTGTTAGGTTTATACTCATATCGACACTATTTTTCAGTGGAGAGGAATCCCGGAATTCAAACTGGTGCTGCGTCATCAGTTGTTATGGATTTTTCCGCTATGACAGCTGATGAAAAGATTTTGCATGAAATACCATTAGATCTTAATAATGCTAAACCTGAAGAGCTAATGAAAATATCAGGAATCGGTATAAAGTTGTCAAAAGCGATAGTGGATTACAAAGACAAACATGGATATTTTTCTAATATCGAAGAATTAAAAGAAGTGAAAGGAATCGGTGAAAAAAAATTCAGAAAGATTGAAAAGTACTTAACTGTAATGGCGGTTAGCGAACAAAAATGATAATCTGCCTTTTTATTAAGAAAGGATATAGCAAGTGATAAAAAAACGGGCTGTTTCGAGAAATGTCGTTGGTGATAAGAGTGAAAATCTGTTGTCGCTTTCTTCCCCATTTTTAACTTTTGTTCAAAAGTATCTCCGCTATATTACTGTTGGAATAATTTTTATTTTTTTGTTTGTTGCTGGATTTTTGGGTTGGAAATATTTAAACAACAAAAAGGAAGAGCAGGCAATGGTAGGATATTTCCAGGCATACAAGGTCTATGAGGAATCTATAAAGCAAGATAAATCCCTGGAGCAACCATTGCAGCTTTTTCAATCAGTAGCGGAAAAGTATCAAGGCACCAGTGCGGAAGCATTAAGCTTGTTCTATACCGGGAACTGTCAGTTTGCCATGAAAAAATATGACAAGGCCATCGCCTCCTATAATAATTTTTTAAAGTCTCTTCCTGCTAAGACCAATTTGGTTCTTGTTGCCTATGATAGCTTGGGATACTGCTATGAGGAGAAAAAAGATTTTAACAATGCAATTAAATTCTTTAAAAAAACAATTACTCCACACCCAGGATTAGGAGAAAGCGGGTGCTTGAATATAGCTCGTTGTTATGAATCGCTTGGTGACAAGGAAAACAGTTTGGCTTTTTATAATAAGGTGGTCGTTGAATATCCTAATTCTTCGAGAATAAATTTTGTTCGGGAGAAAATCCGATTATTAAAATCAAAGAGTTAAGCATGGTGCTGAATTTCAGGGGTCGAGTTGGGTGTTGAAAACGGAATGCTGAAAAAAAGAATGAATAGAAAGAAACTGGAATATAATAAAGTAAAGGTGGTTATTTTCGATTGCGATGGGGTCCTGTTTGATTCCCGCGAAGCCAATGCAGCTTATTATAATGCTATCTTAAAGCATTTTGGCAAGCCCGTTTTAAATTCTGATGATTTAGAAGTGGTTCATATGTCCACGGTTGAAGAATCTATTAAACATCTGTTTCGCGGTGATAACAGATTGTCTGAAGTTCAAGAGTATAGACTCCATCAGGCTGATTATAGTCAGTTTCTCCGCTTGATGATCATGGAGCCGCATCTGATTGAAGTGTTGAAGTCTTTGAAGAAGCGCTATCGGTTAGCTATAGCTACCAATCGAACCACTACAATTCACCCAATACTCGATGTGTTTGAACTTGATCACTATTTTGATCTGGTCGTTTCATCTCTGGATGTAAATAAGCCCAAACCCCATCCAGAAACAGCATTTAAAATTTTGGATCATTTTCACATAAACTCGGATGAAGCACTTTATGTTGGGGATTCAATTATTGACTATGAAGTTACTAAAAAGGCAAATATTTTTTTTGTCTCCTACAAGCACCCTCAACTTGAAGCAGATTTTCATACTGATGATCTGCGGGAGTTGCTTCCACTTCTATCCTGTTAAAAATTACCTTAATTATCATTACGGGAAACGGACTGTCGCAGACGTTTGGTGCCTTTGCGATGTCGCTTGGATTCCAGTCGGCGCATTTTTGAAACAAGCGGCGGCATAGTTTTGCGACGGAGTTTTGGTTTTTGACTTGCCTTATGAATTAACTCCACCAGTCGTTTTACTGCATCTTGACGGTTTTGAACTTGAGTACGGAACCGTCTGGCGTCAATAATCAGTACACCGTCTTCAGTAATACGTCTGCCGCCTAATCGAAGAAGCCGCTTGCGAACCTCGTCAGGAAGGGAAGGGGAGTTGCTGACATCAAAACGGAGCTTGACTGCGGTAGCAACCTTATTAACATTTTGCCCCCCTGCTCCTGACGCGCGGATGAATTCCTGATGGATTTCACTCTTGTCAATTGCAATCATGCGGGTGATATGTATTTTGTTCATTTCCATTCAGAAGAACCCTCAC
>JAGHDE010000122.1 GCA_021160085.1 Pseudomonadota bacterium
AAGCCAATAGGATTCTTAAAAAAAATGGTTATTTTATTCATTTGTTTCCATCAAAATTCGCTCCTTTTGCAATCATCAATCAATTATTACCAAAAAGGCTGTCAAAAAAAATAGTCTATTATTTTTATCCTGACACCAAAGGGATTTGTGGATTCCCTGCTTATTATAACCGATGTTTTTATTCATCTATCAAATCACTGCTTGAAAAAAATGGCTATAAAATAGCAGCTATTCATTTAAGTTATTATCAGGCACAATATTTTAAGTTTTTTTTCCCTCTGTTTTTAATAATCGCTTTTTATGAGATTGTTTTGCAATTTTTCCGGGCAAAAAATCTCTGTGCCTATATACTGATTGTAGCTAAAAAAAAGGGCTGAAATTCCCTTATAGACTCAGAGCGAATCTGTAACCTTGTAAAAACCATATTAAAAATAAAATGTTAAAAAAACACAGTCAGGTTTTCCTGACCTTCCTTTTTTTGAATGACGTCCTGATTATTGGGTTAAGCTGGATTTTTTCTTATTACCTTCGTTTTAATGTTACTTTAATTCCGATCTTTAATCCCCCTGTCCCTCCCTTTGAAGTTTACTTATCCGTTACCATTTATGCCATTGTTATCTGGGTGATAACCCTGAAATCGATGGATCTATATTCGCCTATGCGCACGGTTTCCTTGTTTGAAGAGTCAATCAAAATCATCAAGGCATCTACCATAGCTATCCTGGTGTTTATTACTGTGGTCTATTTTTTCCGGGAATATAAATTTTCACGGGTGGTATTCTTCTATTTCTGGATGCTTAGCATTGTTGGCCTTATATTTTCCCGGACAAGCTTGCGAATAATTCTCCGCTATTTTCGAAAAAGAGGATATAATTTACGCTTTGTTTTAATCGTCGGGGCAGGAGAACTTGGCCAAAAAATTCTAAAAAGCATAAAAAATCATAGTGAGTTGGGACTTCGAGTGGTTGGATTTCTCACCCTGCGCAGGGGGAAAACAGGAAAGAATATTTCCGGAGTCCCGGTTTTAGGGTTATCCGAGGATGTCCAGAAAATTATTCATTCGCACCATATCGATCAGGTAATCCTGGCATTACCGTTTGAAGAAAGCAACCAGCTGCGGATGGTGCTGGGGAAAATAGACAATGAACTGGTTGATATAAAAATAGTTCCCGACTTCTTGGAGTATTTAACCCTGAGAGGAGGGGTAGAGGAACTGGATAACATTCCTATAATTAACCTTCGGGATACACCTCTTCATGGCTGGAATCGGATCCTTAAACGATTTTTGGATATTCTTTTTTCGATTTTTATTTTGACATTGTTAAGTCCATTGATGGGTTTGATTGCAGCTCTCATCAAAACAACCTCCCCGGGACCAATTCTTTATCGCCAGGAGAGAATGGGACTGGATGGAAAGCTCTTCACCATGTTAAAATTTCGCACCATGATGCAAGACGCAGAGGAAGAGACCGGACCGGCCTGGACAAAAAAGAAAGATGCGCGCCGGACCGGATTGGGCAATTTATTGAGAAAATTGAGCCTTGATGAGCTGCCACAGTTTATCAATGTTTTGAAGGGAGAAATGAGTATTGTTGGGCCTCGGCCCGAACGGCCATTTTTCATTAAACAGTTCAAGGATAGGGTGCCGAAATACATGCTTCGCCATAAAGTGAAAGCCGGAATAACGGGCTGGGCGCAAATCAATGGCTGGCGAGGGAACACTTCCATAGAGAAGCGTATTGAACATGATATTTATTATATTGAAAACTGGTCTCTCCGGTTTGATCTAAAAATATTCTGGTTAACGATTTGGAAAGGCTTTATTAATAAAAACGCTTATTGAAAAACAAGACCTAACATTATCTTGGAAGGAGTGCCATTATTATGCAGGTTCCACTTTTAGATTTAAAGGCTCAGTATAAAACCATTCGTGAGGAAATAAGGGATGCGTTAAATGAGGTATTAGAAAGTCAGTTTTTTATTCTCGGGGAAAAAGTGAAGGAATTAGAAGAGGCAGTAGCAGGGTACTGTGGCTCAAAATTTGGGGTTGGTGTTGCCTCCGGGTCAGATGCTCTGCTTCTTTCTTTAATGGCTTTAAATGCTGGTTATGGGGATACCGTTATTACGACTCCGTACACGTTTTTTTCTACGGCTGGATCTGTTTCCCGATTGGGAGCTAAACCAGTCTTTGTGGATATTGAGCCGGATACCTATAACCTCTCTCCGGAGAAATTATCAGAATGTCTCGACAGGCTAACGTCCCAAGAAAAAATTAAAGCGATTATCCCGGTTCATCTTTATGGGCAATGCGCTGATATGGATCCCATTCTTGAGGTCGCCCAGAACCATGGGGTAGCAGTGATCGAAGATGCAGCCCAAGCCATTGGATCCCGCTATAAAGATCGCGCGGCAGGGTCAATGGGCGATTTGGGATGTTTCTCTTTTTTCCCCTCAAAAAATCTGGGTGGTTTTGGTGACGGAGGAATGGTAACAACTGACAATGAAGCTCTGACCGAAAAAATACGGATTCTGAGGATGCACGGAAGCGAGCCGAAATATTACCATAAAATAATAGGCTGTAACAGTCGTTTGGATGCACTGCAGGCAGCAGTGCTACTCGTGAAATTGAACTGTTTAGATAAATGGACAACCGGCAGAAGGGAAAATGCGGATTACTACCGTAAATTGTTTCAGGCTGCCGAATTAACGGAATTTATAGACCTGCCAACAGCAAGGGAGGAAAACTATCATATCTATAACCAGTTTGTAATCAGGGTAAAAAAACGGGATGAACTGCGGGCATTTCTTTCCGGCCAGGAAATAGGAACCGAAATCTATTATCCTGTTCCCCTCCACCTGCAAGAGTGTTACCAGGACTTAGGATACAAGGAAGGTGATTTTCCCGAATCAGAAAAGGCGGCCGGGGAAACCCTGGCTCTCCCTATTTATTCTGAACTCACCACT
>JAGHDE010000148.1 GCA_021160085.1 Pseudomonadota bacterium
ATATAATATTTTATCATTATTTTTTTATTTAAGTGAATTTCTCAATTGCCCAAACCTATTTTATTCCACTTTTACCAACTTTTTTCCTGATTTTCTCATCAACAAGTTTAATGCCCTTCCCCTTATAAGGTTCCGGTGGTCGAAAAGCCCTGATTTTAGCCGCTGTCTCTCCTACTCTTTGTTTATCACACCCTTCGACAGTAATTCTATTTTGTTTGTCCACGCTTGCAGTAATGTTCTCAGGAAGAACAAATTTAATAGGATGTGAATATCCTAAATTTAAAATAAGGGTGTTTCCTTTAACTTCAGCACGATATCCCATGCCTGAAACTTCTAATATTTTTTCAAAACCCTTAGTAACTCCAGTTATCAAATTGCTTATTATAGAGCGAGTCAATCCGTGAAATGACCGATTTTCACGCTGGTCATCAGGTCTTTTCACGACAATAGATTCCTGGGTAATATCAAGACCCATTCTTGGGGCTAAGACATGCTCCAGACTTCCTTTGGGACCTATTACTGTTAACACATTATTTTTTAAGTTTACCTTTACTGCTGATGGTATTGGTATAGGCAACTTTCCGATACGAGACATTACAGCTTCTCCTTCACCAAACTGAACAAATAATTTCTCCTCCTAAGTTTAATTTTCTGGCTTCATGGTCTGTAATGATGCCCTTAGAGGTAGAAACAATATTAATTCCGTATCCATTTAAGACCTTAGGTATCTTTTTGCTTTTTATATAAACTCTCCGGCTAGGCTTGCTCACTCTCTTCATTTTCGTCGCTAAACCCCGGTTTTGAGCATCGTATTCAAGGTAAATTCGGAGTACACCCTTTTTTTCTTCATTTAAAACTTTAAAATTTTTTATGTAACCCTCACGCTTTAGAATTGTAGCAATGCCAACTTTAACTTTAGACAAAGGCATATCAACTTCATCAAATTCTGCCGTACTACCATTACGTATTCTGGTAAGCATATCGGCTATTGGATCGGTCATGCACATGCTCTGCTTTCCTTTTTATTAATGGATTAAGCTTATAATACTCCTCAGAGTATTTAAGCCTTTAAGTCTCCAAAAAAAATTTCTTACCAGCTCGACTTGGTAACTCCTGGAATCGCGCCTTGGAGAGCTAAATTCCGAAAGCAAATTCTACACATATCAAATTTTCGTATATATGCTCTCGGCCGTCCACATAAAGGGCAACGATTATACCGCCTGGTTGAAAACTTAGGATTTCTTTTTGTTCTTGCGATTATTGATTTTTTTGCCATTTTCCCAATTAATATACTCAGTCTTTAAAGGGCATCCCGAGATGTTTCAGGAGAGCTTTTCCTTCTTCATCAGATTTTGCCGTAGTAACAACAACGATTCCAATACCCTTTATTGTATCTATTTTATCATAATTAATTTCCGGGAAAATAATCTGTTCTTTGATACCAAGAGCATAATTACCTCTCCCATCAAAAGCCTTTTTTGAAACACCTCTAAAATCCCTTACCCGCGGCAACGCGGAATTGACTAATCTGTCAAAAAATTCGTGCATGCGATCTCTACGCAGGGTCACCATACAACCAATTGGCATTCCTTCCCGGAGTTTAAACCCCGCAATCGATCGTTTTGCCTTGGTTATTACCGGTCGTTGTCCCGCAATCAGAGAAAGTTCATTAAAGCCTGAATCAAGAATCTTGCTATTGTTAATAGATTCGCCCAATCCTATATTTATGACAATTTTCTTTAAAGAAGGAATTTCCATACTGTTCTTATACTGAAATTCCTTCTTGAGAGCAGGAACAACTTTTTTATAGTAATATTCTTTCAATCGAGCCAATTAAGGCCTCCTTTTTTTTAATTTGGCAAAATCTCCCCACACTTATTACATACCCTAACTTTTTTTTCCTCATCCAATACTTTCTTTCTTATTCGTGTGGGCTTATTACATTTACTACACATAACCATAACATTGGAGATATGAATCGCACCTTCCTTTTCTATAATACCTCCCTGTCGATTTTTGTCACTGGGACGAGTATGTCTTTTTATAAAATTAACCTTCTCAATAATAACACGTTTCTTTTCAGGTATCACCGTAAGAACTTTACCTGTTTTTCCTTTTTCTTTGCCAGCAATAACCATCACCAGATCATTTTTTTTACATAGCATTTTGTATTTCCATTTTTCTTTCGGTTTATCAGAAATTAGAAACTAAAGAACTTCAGGAGCCAAAGAAATAATCTTCATAAATTTTTTTGCTCGTAGTTCCCGTGCTACTGGTCCGAAAATCCTGGTGCCTATTGGTTCGTTTTGGGGAGTAAGCAAAACAGCAGAATTCTCATCAAATTTGATGTAGGATCCATCGCGACGCCTGATTTCCTTTTTCGTCCTAACAACAACTGCACGCGCTACGTCTCCTTTTTTTACCTTAGAATTCGGTATTGCTTCTTTGACGGAAACAACAACAATATCACCAATGGATGCATATCGCCTTCCAGATCCCCCCAATACTTTGATACACATAAGTTTTTTTGCACCTGAATTGTCCGCTACAGTAAGTCGGCTTTGCGCTTGAATCATAAAACGCCTCGAAATTAACGTAATATATAAATTTATAATTAA
>JAGHDE010000214.1 GCA_021160085.1 Pseudomonadota bacterium
ATATAATGATCTATGCCAATTAAATACTGCAAATTAAGGAGAGAAGTAGGATGAAAAAGGAGATAATCTCGACACTTTTTATCATTTTATTGCTGGTTTTTTTGGGCAGCTGTATCCGAGAAGGGGCAATCAAAGGCTGGGCGGTTATTCCTACCATTCCAGGAGCAACGTATGTCGGAGGGGAATCCTGTCAGGACTGTCATGATGAGGTTGGAGAAGGGTTCCAAAAGACCATCCATGGTCGTATTGCTTCCTTTGAAGTGGTTGGTTCGCAAAGAGGATGTGAGTCCTGTCATGGCCCGGGAAGTATGCATATAGAAGAGCCAGAGCCAGAAAATATAATAACCTTCAAGAACATATCTAAAGATGAAAGTTCGGCAATATGCTTGAAATGCCATTCTTCCGGAAGCCATATGGATTGGTTGGGAAGTGAACATCCTCTAAATAATGTGGGTTGTATCGATTGTCATAAAAGCCACTCCCAGACAAAAAATCTTCTGGTTAAATCCCAACCGGGACTCTGCAATGAGTGCCATTTGGATATCAAAGTAAAGACTTTTTATCCTTCTCACCACCCTATCCAAGAAGGAAAGATGGTATGCACTGACTGTCATCAGCCTCATGGAGGCTTCTTTAGTAGCCTTAAAACCGAAGAAAGGCTCAATGATCTTTGCTTTGAATGTCATGCCAGCTATCAGGGACCTTTTACTTTTGAGCATGAACCAGTGGTAGAAGATTGTTCTATCTGTCATGATGCCCATGGTACCGTGGCTAATAATCTTTTGGTACAAAATGAGCCCTTCCTTTGTCTCCAGTGTCACCAGTTTCACTTCCATTCTGGTAAAGTTAGTGATGATGGCACCTTTACCAATATCTATGGTGATACGGTTACGTCTGAGGCGCATGGTTTCAAGATGGCTTTTACCACCAAATGTACCCAATGTCATTCCCAGGTTCATGGTTCTGATTTGCCTTCGCAGGGAATATCAAGTCAAGGAGGAAGCATGACTCGTTAATTCGTTTAAAGTTTCTAAACTTTTAGGGAATTTAAATTTGTAAAGAAAAAAAGTACCAAACAAGGAGAACACTCTATGAGGGGAAAAAGTAGTATAATAATTTGCATAATGAACTTTATTTTCGTAAGTTTTTTTATCGGTGGGGCTTGGGCTGACGGAACTGAGTTTGAAGGTGAAATCGAACCTGGCCTTAAAATTACGGATTATAATGGTAATCCTGGGAAAGTAGGAGAATATGAAGTGCTCAACCAGGGCTGTGAACCAAAGGTAGATTTTTCTTTGAAAGGAAGCGGGGAAAATTTCAGTTTTGATGCCAGTGGCTCTTATTCTGACTATGATGAACAGGAATATAGCTTTGATGCCGATATAAACCGCATTCTGCAGGAAGAATTTACCTACAAACGCTTCCAGCACTGGCTGGATCATGACTCTTTAGATAATCTTGCGGCTGTTAAAGGTTCAGGGTATGGACCAGTAGTATATCACCATGATTTAGAAGCCGGTAACGACTATATTATGTATTATGGCGAAGAAAAGAGCAAAACAACCCTTAATTTGCCGTTCTTTCCGGGAGCGCAGATGCACTTCAATTATCACCGTCAGGTAAAAAGGGGGGAACGACAATCTTTATCTATGAGCCACTGTGCCGCCTGTCATGTTGCAAGCAGAGGCCGGAGGATCAATGAGGAGACCACGGATTACAAGTTTGGCGCAAGTATAAAGCGAAAATGGTTCTCGCTGCTGTATTCTTTTACCGATCGGGATTTCCACGAACATGGATCAGCGCCAGTCAATTATTATGACGAAGTCATGCATCCCAATCCTGCCAAACCTGCCGGCCTTTTTGATGATCGGGCTATATACGGGAATGAAAATCTTCCCTATGGTCATGTTCCTGACAGTGAGAAATATATCCATACTATTAAAGCGAAATCGAATGTGATTAAGAACAGCGTTTTATATGGTTCCTACACTCGTTCCAACGTTGAAAATAACAGCAATAATTCCGAAGTGAAATTTGACAGCTGGTTTGCCCGGTTTACCAACCACCTGATTCCAGGATTAGTTTTCAATCTTAAGTTTCGCTACTTTGAAATTGATAATGATGATATCTTTGTTGATATACCCGAGTATGTCGCAAATTCCGGGCCTAATGCGGGCTCAACCTATCAGGATGTCTATGGATTTGATCCGGATTTTCTCCGGAAATCAGCTATGTCTCGAGATGTGAGCACCTTTAATTTTGATACTCGTTACCGATTGACGCCCAAGACCACTCTAAGAGCTGGCTATGAATGGGAAAAAATTGATCGGGATGACTATATTGTCGGGGGTGGCGGTGAAAAGGAGACAAAAAAAAATACTGTAAACTTTACTTTAAATAGTAAGCTGCATAGAAAATTAAAAGCCAGACTTTCTTATAAATACCAAAAAGTTGACGATCCTTTCAGTAATTATGACGCAGCCTGTGAGCCTGCAAACCCCACTCCTGTCCCGGGAAGCGCTTTCGGGGGAACCCAATATTATGAACGTCAGGATAGCAGAACAGCGAAATTAAGCAATCAGCCTACTGAACTTAATGACTTAAAATTTAGCCTTAACTGGGCATTGAAATCAAATCTAATGATTTTTGGGAATTACCATTATTTGAGTAGCGATAATGATGAAACCGACTATGTCGAATGGGAACAAGAAGCGCACATGCCTTCTCTCAATGTATGGTATGCTCCAACCAGTAAAATCAGCCTTAACGTGTCATATATTTATAATTATATGGAGACTGACAGCCTTGCCTGCATACCGGTTTTTGATGGGTGAGCTGCCGGGGTTACCTCGGGCCAGTTTGGCTCGCTCAACGATAAAATGGAATATGAAGCAAAAACCCATACTCTTCTGGCAGCATTAAATTACCAGGTAAATCAGAAATTAACAGTTGGCATAAGCAGCAGTTATAGTGACTCTAAAGCTAAAATAAGGGACCTTGTTTTTGATAGCACTCAGGTATCAGGGACTCCGGCCGGATATAATTATGATTTATCCGAAGTTGATAACTATTCCGAATTGGATATTCAGCAGTTAGATTTTGCAATAAATGCAGACTATAGGGTAAGAGAAAACATTTCCATGAATATTGGATTTAACTATCGAAGATATGATGACGATGAACCCTATCTTGAGGATGGGACCGGAGAAGCTTACCTTACCAATATAAGTTTATTGTATAGATTCTAATAGAACCATTTTGAAGAATTATCAACCTCCTGTTTAAGACTTATTTTTAAACAGGAGGTTTTTTTGTGTTTGGGTGTGCTGTGTTTTATAGCGTGAAATTTTGTTTTTGGCAAAGAGGAGTTTACGCCAGGAAAATTTTTATTGCGAATAGAAAGAACGTGAGTTTATCATCAAAACCCGTAACGTAATCCAGCATATAGATTGCTGTTCTTTTCAAACTGCCCAAAAAAAGTATAATCCTCTTCTCCCCAAAAGATGTTCCCCCCGGTTTCCGCTGACCAGTGGTCGTTAATTTTGTAGTGAATCAGGGGCCGAAGATAGGCGTCCTGGTCTGAAGGGGAATAATAGGCAAAGAAGGAAAGTTTTAAATTCTGGTTTATCAGGAGTTTGGTGAGACGAAGGGTAATTACATGGCGGTCTTCGTCAGCTTTTTTTGAGCCTTGCGGAAGATTATGCAAATAAGTGTGATAATCCATCATATACTCCAGATAATACTGGACTCCAACGGTAAAATCCCGGGCTGCCTCCTGCTCGTAGCCGATAAGATTGCGAAATTCACTGTTTTTTATGAAAGGGTTACGGCCGTTCTCATCATCCCGGGAAAGATAATAGGAAAATTCAAGATGGCCGATCCCCTTAAAGAATTTTCCCCGAATGCTTGCCCCGTAAGCTGAAAGATCAGGAAAAATCGCCTGGCTGGTAAGCGGGTCCAGCCCGGCCGGACTTTTCCAGAAACCGTAATAACCATAGGCAGCCAACTCATACCCCCTCACATTTCGGGAGAGCCTTATGGCCAGCTCGCTGTCCTTAAACCAGTCATCAGGTTTTATTACTTTAACCTTGCGGTTCCGTCCGGCCCGTCGCCCCAGGGAGCTGTTCCAGTAAGAAATCCTCTTTCCCTCAATAAACCGGTCCGGGTCAAACCGGGGAATATATACAACATCCAGATTAGCTATCCCGGTAAATACGCCCACCTTTAAAGCATCGGAAGGAGCCTTGAGATACTCTACATCTCGGCCGATGAAGAACGACTTCCAGTCTTTGGGAAAAAGGTCGTTGAGGAAGAGCATATCCCCGGTGCCCCAGGTGAGAATCTGTCTTCCTAATTTTATATCCATAAACTCTAAAGGTGCCAACAGGACATTTGCCTCCCTGAGATCAATAAATCCCTGGCCTTCTGTCAGGCGGATACTGTGATGATCAAATACGGGATCGTAGATAAAATCGCTGATAATATTAAACAAAAAAATACGGGCATTTTTTTGGATCTCCAGTTGAAGACGGGTTTCCCCTAAAGAAGCATCCTTTTCGTGGGCGTCATTCTGAGTCCTTATGCCGGCCCTGACCTCCCAGAACCCACTCAGGTCAGAATGGAGGCCAAAAGCAGGGTCGTCAGATTTGGGCGGGGGTCCCTCCATTTGCAGGTTTAAACCGTCAGGAAGTTCCGGCTCTAAAGCTTCCATTTTATCATCTATCCCCAGGGGTAGCTCAGGTTCTTCCGTCCCAGCAACAGAGGAATGTCCCATTAAAGCAAAGCCCAGGAGTATTCCCATGAAAATAAAGGAATAAGAATAATGCCTCATCATCTTAAATACTTCCTGGGGGCCTTGCGCAGGTAGCGTTCGGTAAAGATATCCTGAGGAATATCCAGATCATATTCCACTTTCGCATATTCCATCAGGGTTTCTCCCCCGGTCTTTAGATTTTTCATCCGGGATTTGGTGACCGTGGGAAAGTTTTGGATCATCTCCACCTTCAGGGCTTCATAAGTCCGGTGTTCCTTGCCCTGTTTGTCGAAAAATACTGTCTTGATGGGAAGAAAGGTCTTTTTATGAATCCACATGGTAAAATAGGAGAATTCAACGCTGTCCAGGCTTTTAGGAGTTTTTTTCAGCACATAGAACTTATCGGTTATTTCTATGAGTTCATGGGTATCTTCGGTAATATCCCGGCCGGAGACATCTTCGTAGAAGAAATCCGATCCGGCAAAACTGGTCCTTTTATCGGTGGAGGCAATCCGTTTTACCAGGTCGAGAGCCGGAAGGTACAGCCAGCGGTCATCATCCCTGGCTACATACTTCCAGACCATAAAGACCATTTTATTGACATCAGCGGGGCGGAGAAAATAGACATGGAGTTTCTGCGCTCCGTCTTTTTTCCCCTCTTTCTCCTCCTTGTCCCGGCGGAGGATAACAAAGAGACGGTGTCTTTTGCGTCCCTGGCTGTCGGTGATGGTCATGGAAACCTGGGCGCGGCCGTCTTTGCCCTGATAATAGGAGACATGGTTGGTTTTCTTCACTATCTCATCCACGGAAAGTTCCTGGGCAAAAAGGATGCCGGGCAAAAACAAGAAAAGAGTTATGAAAAGAGCTATTAATACTTCCATCATCAATTTTGACTTGGTCATGGGATTCCTCCTTTATTCGTCAGCAATCAGTTCTTAAGCCGGAGGGATGATCCTGCACTTTTCCCTCCGGGAGATGAGACCACAGCCTAAGACCAGAAGAGGTATGGTAAACAAGCTGATCCAGGTGAGGGTGGAAAAGCCCATACGGGCATATTGATAGAGGTTGAGGGCAATCAATAAGACTAAGGTTACTGAAGAAGCGATACAGAGAACACAGTTACAGGTGGCTCCCATTGCTGGAACCAGCGGGAAAAGCCTTTTTTCCAGAATCTTGACCAGAGAGGGAAGGATTATCAGGGTTCCTATCCCGGAAAAAACCATGATAGAAGCCAGAAAAATTCCTACCGTCTTGTAAGGCACTAATGTAGCTGCCAGCAAAGGCAGGAAACCAAAAGCGATTACCATTATATTCCGGGCAATGGCCCGGGCCGGTTCACCAAAGATTGCCTCCGAAGCTTTTCTCCAGGAGCCGTACTCAGAATAGATATTTTTGGAGCGGGAAAGGAAATGTATGGCAAAATCCACGGCCAGACCCAGACTGAGGGAAGAAAGCACTGCCACCGGCATGTCGTAATCCTTGCCCACGATACCCACTACACCGTATATGAATCCGACGGTAACGGTCAGGGGAATCATGGACAGAAGCCCCCAGAGGGCAGAGCGGAAAAGGATGGAGGTCATTAAAAACACGATCAAAAAGCTTCCCATGAATGCCATCAGCATTCCTTTTACCATTTTTTCCTGCCATACTACATTAATATAAGTGAGACCGAACCAGTTATGCTTTAGCAGAATCGGAGGCTGGTGATTCTGCATGTATTCATCCACCGCCTCAACCACTTGCTCCATATCTTTGTTGTCCCCGCTTTTAAGCTGGACCCATAAGCTGGTCTTCCGGTAATCGGGAGTAACAAAATGCCAGAGGTCATGGGGTCGGTGACTGTTTTGAAAGGTAAGTAAACACTGGGCCACCGCCTTACGAGAGTCAGGTACCCGGAAGGCTTCTTTTTTACCCATAAAGAGTTCCCGGTGAACTGTTTTGACAATATCCGCCAGAGAGTTGGACTTGCCTACTACCCCGGTCTGGAGCAAAGTTTTTTGCAAATCGGCCATATAGGCAAGAACGCGGGGATCCTTAAAGGTCTGGCTTAGCTGTCTTTGCTCGTCCAAAAAGAGGGATGCCTCCTCCCAGGTA
>JAGHDE010000270.1 GCA_021160085.1 Pseudomonadota bacterium
GCAACATTAATGATGTTTTCAAGATAATAGCTGCCGGGAAAATTTTCTCTTTCGCTGTCGAGATCCGCTCCCGAGTTGCCGGCGGATACGGCCAGCAGGATTCCTTGATCTCTCAGCGCTTCATACGCCTCTTTTTCAAATTGGGAATAATCCGACCCGCCAAAGCTCGCATTGACAATATAAATGGGGACCCCTTTTGCTTTTTGATCGAGGATATAATCGACGCATTCGACGATTCCGGCAACTGTTCCAGATTGGGGCCCAAGCCCGAAAAATTTGAGCGCCATCAATCCCGCGTTCCAGTTGATGCCGGTTACCCCCACGGCGTTGTTGCCGACAGCCCCGATGATGCCGGCGACATGGGTTCCATGGCCTCCGTCTTCGCCATCATCAATGTCCATCGGGTCGCCAGTATTGTCGGCCGCGTTGATGCCGTAATAATCATCAATGTAACCATTGTGATCGTCGTCAACCCCGTTATAACCGGGGGTGTCGGCTGACAACCAGTCCTCCCGCGAATTTTTCCACATGTTTCCCTCTAAATCGGGATGGGTGTACTCGATACCGGAATCGAGCACCGCAACCACCACCCTCGAGCTCCCAGTGGTTCTGTTCCAGGCTGTAGCCGCCTCGATGTCTGCCCCTGATGTCCCCCCGCTTTGACCGGTGTTTTCCAGGTGCCACTGTGAGTCGAACATCGGATCATTCGGAGTTCTATGAAGATAACGGCGGTAATTGGGCTCGGCAAATTCCACCCGGGGATTTTTGCGAAGCTCGGCAAGGGCTTCTTCCATTGAGATATTTTCCTTGCTTATTTGCCAGCGATGAATGCGAAAACGGTCGTAACTTCGAATTTGCTTAAAACCCAGATCAGCAGAAAAGGTCTGTCGTTGATCATGGGAGGTTGCAGCTTTGAAACGAACAAGAATTTCGGTTTCCTGGAGAGGTTGGTCAGACCGGGTGTCCCGACCTGTCACGGCGGAGGTTTGATCTGCACTCAGGATTGCGCAGAAAAAGACTAAAAAAAGAATGCATCTGCAAAAATGGCTCATTTGGTTTTTCCTAAGCTGATAAAAATTTAAAAACTGCTTACAAAAAAGATATTTTCTGACGTTTTTGCAGATACAGTGAATAAACAGATAAAAAATAGTCTATTCAAAATCTCGATAAAAGTCAAATGAATTTTATCAAGGATAGCAGAAAAGATTTTATTAAACCGAAAATTAAATATACGAAGCACGACTTTTTCGCATGTCATTCCCCCGGAAACGGGAACCCAGGAAATACAACGGGTTATGGATTCCGGCTCTCCGCTTTGCTACGGCCGGAATGACGGCTTTTTTTGACCGGCCGGGGGAAGCAGGGAATGGAATTGACCGAAGATTATGATTGTATAAATCGAATAATTTTGCTAAAATTAAAATTTAAGTTTTTAATCAATTTTAGTCGAAAAACAGGATTATGAAAAAAATACTGACAGTTGCCGGCTCAGACTCGTGTGGGGGGGCTGGTATTCAGGCGGATTTAAAGACCATTACCCTGCTGGGAGAATACGGTTTAAGTGTGGTAACCGCTTTGACGGCCCAGAATACTCAGACTGTTGCGGGAATTTATCCAATACCGATAGATTTCATCGAATCTCAGTGGGATACGGTGGTGTCGGATATTCAGGTGGATGCGGTTAAAACAGGAATGTTATGGGACAAAGATGTGATCAGCCTGGTCGCTCAAAAGATGAAAAAAAGCAACATTCCCATAAAGGTGTTCGATCCGGTCATGGTATCTAAATCCGGCGCCAGCCTTCTTACGAAGGAAGGCCAGTCAGCTTTTATAAAGAGGCTGCTTCCTTTGGCTACGGTTGTTACGCCCAATATCCCCGAAGCTCGGATTCTGTCCGGAGAGGCGATCAGAACGATTAAGGATATGGAAAAGGCGGCCCGTATCATCCACAAAAAAGGCGCAAAAAATGTTCTTATCAAAGGCGGCCACCGGCGGGGAGCAGCTTTGGATCTGTTGTTTGACGGAAACCAGATTTTTCATCTTTCCAGCCCCCGCACCAAAACAATCCATACCCATGGAACCGGCTGCACCCTTGCTTCGGCGCTTGCGGTGGAATTAACTCGAAACAGCACTCTCCTCGAAGCGGCGGAAAAAGCAAAAAGGTTTGTTTCAAAAGCGATAGCTTCTGGATTCCCCCTGGGGAAGGGACAGGGCCCCACCAACCCTTATGCGGTGCTCGGCCGGGACGTGGAAATCTATCGTGCCATACAGGCCCTGCAGGAAGCGTTTCAAACATTACAAGACAGCAACGCAGGTTCACTGATACCGGAAGTTCAGTCTAATTTGGGATATGCCATACCATCGGCTCAATCAATTGAAGATGTTGTTGCTTTTCCCAGCCGGATTATCAGGTTCCGGGAAGGTATTTTTACTGCGGCATCTCCTGAGCCGGGAGGTTCCAGGCATGTGGCCAACATTATTTTGACAGCTATGGCATTCGATTCGCAGTATCGGTCGGTGATGAACATTCGCTATGAGAAAGAAATTATCAGCAGATGCCGCAGACAAAACTGGAGAATCAGGCATTTCGATCGTCGAAAAGAACCGGATAAGATAAAAAATAAAGAAGGGGCTACTTTAGAATGGGGGGTCGGATCGATCCTGCAACAAAGCTCTTATATACCAGATGTTATTTATGATTTAGGAGATATGGGCAAAGAGCCCATGATCAGAATTTTTGGAAAAACGCCTCAGGAGGTAATAAAAAAAGTATTATGTCTTATCTAACAACTTTAAAACGCGCCCAGGCTGGGGAAATTACTCCAGAGATGAAACAGGTGGCCGAGAACGAGGGAATTTCATCTGAAATTATTTGCCGGGAGATTGCTGCGGGGCGGATTGTAATATGCAAAAATCGACATCGCCATCATTGCAACCCTGCCGGGATTGGGAAATATCTAAAAACCAAGGTAAACGCCAACATTGGCACCTCAGGTGACCATGCTGACATAAAGGTGGAGTTAGAGAAGTTGAAGGTGGCGGTTGAGGCCGGAGCAGATGCGGTCATGGATTTAAGCATAGGCGGCCCCATTAAAGAGATCCGCCAGGCTATCTTAAAAGAATCGTCGGTTCCTGTCGGCACGGTTCCTATTTATCAGACCGCGATAGATACTATTCAAAAGGGGAAAAAAAGTATCGTAGAAATGTCAGCAGATGATATTTTTACCACCATTCAGGAACAGGGCGAAGAGGGGGTGGATTTTGTAACCGTACATTGCGGCATTACCCGACAGGCCATGGCAAGGATAAATAATCAGGGGCGGCTGTTGGATGTGGTTAGTCGGGGGGGCTCATTCCTTGCGACCTGGATGGCATATAATAATAAAGAAAACCCTCTTTATGAATATTTTGATCGTTTGCTGGAAATCGCTGTTGAGCATGAACTTGTCCTTAGCCTGGGGGATGGTCTTCGACCGGGCTGTATTGCCGACGCTACTGACCGGGGACAAATTCAGGAACTGATAATGTTAGGGGAGCTTACCCAGAGGGCAAATGATTTTGGCGTGCAGGTGATGATCGAAGGGCCTGGTCATATTCCCATCCATCAGGTTAAAGAGAATGTGCTTTTAGAAAAAAGTCTCTGTAATGGCGCGCCGTTTTATGTGCTTGGTCCGGTGGTAACCGATATCGCCCCCGGATATGATCATATTACCTCAGCTATCGGGGGGGCTTTGGCCGCTTCTGTGGGGGTTGATTTTCTCTGTTATGTGACTCCTTCGGAACACCTTCGGCTTCCTACGGTTGAAGATGTGAGAACCGGCGTTATCGCAACCCGGATTGCCGCCCATGCAGGGGATATCTCCAAAGGGGTGGTTTCCGCAATTGATCAGGATAATCGAATGGCTCAGTTTCGCAAGGATCTCGACTGGGAAGGGCAGATCAATACAGCTATTGATCCCGATACTGCCCGAAGGCTTTATGAAAGCAGCACTTCCCGAAACGGGACCACCTGCACCATGTGCGGTGACTACTGCGCTATAAAGTTGATCAAAACCCAGGGGAAGAATACAAAATAAAACTAATCGGGAGAAGAACCACTATTATAAAGAGATAAATAGTTATGGAACTTTTCCCCACTTCTTTTAAGACCAAAGATAATCCCTCCGCCCCCTTAGCTGACCGGATGCGGCCCCGCAGTTTGGATGAAATTGTGGGGCAGGAACATCTGTTAGGGAAGGGCCGGATTTTACGCCGGGCTCTTCGTGCTGATAAGATTCCTTCCATGATCCTGTGGGGGCCACCCGGCTCGGGAAAAACCACGTTAGCTTATGTCATCACCAGTCAGTCCGGTAAAAAATTTATCTCCTTTAGTGCGGTTACTTCAGGGGTCAAAAAGATCAAGGAGGTTGTAGAAGAAGCCAGAAAACAGTGGTCCTATTGCCAAAAAGAGACCATCCTGTTTGTGGACGAGATTCACCGGTTTAACAAGGCTCAGCAGGATGCCTTTCTTCCCCATATTGAGAAAGGAACCATAATCCTTATTGGTGCGACAACTGAAAACCCTTCCTTCGAGGTTGTCTCTCCCCTCCTTTCCCGGACCCGGGTGTTCACCCTTAAACCTCTTGGCGAAGAAGAATTGATCACCATTCTTACCCGGGCTCTGAATGATAAAAGTCGGGGCTTAGGGGAATATTCTGTCCAGATAAGTCCTGAAGTTCTGAAGCACATAGCTGTTTTTGCTGACGGGGATGCTCGCACCGCCCTTAATACCCTTGAGCTAACAGTTGTGAGCGCCCCGCCTGAGGATGGCAATACCAGAAAGATTTCAATCGCTCAAATTGAGGAGGCGGTTCAGAAAAAAGCGCTTCTTTATGACAAAAAAGGCGAAGAACATTACAACCTCATTTCAGCGCTCCATAAAAGCCTGAGGGACAGTGA
>JAGHDE010000086.1 GCA_021160085.1 Pseudomonadota bacterium
CATTTATTGAGATTACCGCTAATTATTGAGATAATACATTTTACCCGCCAGTGATTTCAATCTAAATCTTTTTGTATCTTCTGGTCTTCTATTCTCGCAAAATCTGAATTCTTTATTATTGCTTTTAAGCAGTAAATTTGATATTTTTTGCTAAAATTATTAAATTTTTTTTATGTTATTGAGTGGCTGAAATCTTTGCAAACCATTGTTATTAAAAGCTCTCTGACTTACCCCCCCCAATCCTTTATGCTTTTAAAATGGAAAAAATCGATCAAGAAGAATCAATTTCGAACATTCTAAAAAAAGTGACGGTTCGAAAAATGTTCAAGGGAGAGTGGACAAATCGGACAATTTCTGTAGTTCAGGAGATACCGCTCACCATTTTTCTTAATGACAAAGAGATAGTAACGCTTTTATGCATGGGGTCTCATCTTGAAGCCTTGACGGTTGGCTTCCTTAAATTTGAAGGGTTGATTGATAAACGAGAAGACATTAGAGATATTACCCTGGATGAAAAGAAAGGGTTGATATTTGTGAAAGTAGATAAAGACCCGGTGATGGAGAAAAACCTGCTCTTTAAACGAGTAATAACATCAGGATGTGGTAAAGGAACAATTTTTTATCATGCCATTGACGCATTGCTAACCAGAAAAATTAAGTCCTCTCTTTTTATCACCGCAGATCAGATTTTCTTTTTGATGTCTAATATCAATCAAAAATCCAGCCTCTATAAAAAAAGTCGGGGCGTTCATAATACAGCTCTGGCAACCCCCGAAGAGATTCTGCTCTTTCGGACAGATATCGGGCGTCATAACGCTGTAGATATGATTTATGGCAAGTGCTTTTTAGATGGTTTTTCCCTTGAGGACAAAATTCTTCTTACTACCGGAAGAATTACTTCTGAAGTCCTCTTAAAGGCAGGAAAGATGAGGGTTCCTTTTCTTATCTCCCGAAATGTTGCTACCCAGCAGGCTCTGACCCTGGCTCAAGATATCGGGATTACGGTAATAGGTGATGTGCGGGGAAAGAAGTTCATTGTTTATACCAACCCGGAAAGGGTTAAAAAATAAATCCAGCGCTGGCTTTTAGAGCATACTCTATCCCATAACGTGCCGAATTTCTGAAATAAAAAGCTTTAAAATATGGAGGGAGATCAACTTCCAAATCCTTCTGAATAATATAGAATAAATCGAAAAAAATTCGCTATGGCTATATATCTTGACAATGCTGCCACATCTTATCCCAAGCCTGAATCAGTATATGCAGCAGTAAATAAATTCATGAGGGAAATAGGGGGCAATCCCAACCGCTCGGCTCACCAGAGGTTTCGCAAAGCATACGAGAAGATATGCCAAACCAGAAAAGCAATTGCCAAGCTTTGTAATATACAGAATCCTTCCAGAATAGTTTTTACCTGCAATGGCACCGGGGCTCTCAATCTGGGGTTAAAGGGCATATTAAAACCAGAGGACCATGTCATCACATCCTCGATAGAACATAACTCAGTAACCCGTCCGCTCTTTAAACTTAAGATGGCTGGTGTTTCTGTCACCTGCCTGAACTCCGATCCTGTCTATGGATTGGACCTGGACGAATTATCCCGGAAAATTCAGAAAAATACCCGAATGATCATTTTAATCCACGGTTCTAATGTCACGGGAACAGTTTTACCAATAGCAAAAGTTGGTGCCTTGGCTCAAGAACGGGGGATTGTCTTTCTGGTAGACGGAGCCCAGACTGTGGGAAATTTTTCTGTTGATGTGGAGGCTATGAATATTGACTTATTAGCCTGTCCCGGGCACAAAGGACTTTTGGGCCCTCAAGGAACTGGATTTTTGTATATCCGGGAAGGCGTTGAAATGGAAACTGTCCAGGAAGGAGGAACCGGCAGCCTGTCCGAGTCAAGGGCACAGCCGGATTTCCTGCCCGATCGGTTTGAAAGCGGGACTTTGAATGGTCCTGGAATTGCTGGTTTGGGAGCAGGGATAGAGTTTATTTTTCAGGAGGGACAAAAAAAGATAGCCCGGAAGGAAAATATTCTCATAGCCCAACTATGGGAGGGTTTAGGAAAAATTGAGAGAGTAACATTATACGGACCACCACCATTATTGCTCCGGACAAGTGTTGTTTCATTCAATATTGACGGGCTTCACTGCGATGAGGTGGGTTCCATTTTAGATACCGCCTTTAATATTGAAGTGCGCACCGGTCTCCATTGCTCGCCTGGAGCGCATAAATCCATCGGTACATTTCCCGAAGGAACGGTCAGGGTCAGCCCTGGATATTTTAACACCAAAGAGGATATAGAGGCACTGATCCGGGCGGTAGAGGAAATTTCTCAAAAACAATAAAAAATCAGGGAGCAGATAGTTTAATGTTTTTTTCTTTGGAGATGAGAGACTTATGCGAGTAGTTATTGTGGGAGCGGGAGCTATGGGCAGCCTCTTTGGTTTCTTTTTCCTTAAGGCGGGAAAGGATGTATGGCTTTTAGACAACGATTCAGAATTAGCCAGACACATTAATGACAATGGACTCTGCGTAGAGGGGATAAGCGGTAAAGATCGCGTTTCGATTCCCATAACCACAAATGTTGATGAAATAAAATGGGGCGACATTATAATTATTTTTGTGAAGGCTTACGATACTGCTAAAGCAATTTTGGGCGCTAAACCTTTGATCGGTCATAACTCGGTGGTTCTCACCCTACAAAATGGAATTGGGAATTTAGAGGAAATTGCGAAGGCAGTAGAAAAAAAAGGAGTTATTGCCGGAACAACTGCCCAGGGAGCCACTCTTCTTGGTCCGGGGCATGTGCTTCACGCGGGAAGGGGAGAAACCATTATTGGAGAGCTGAACGGAAAAAAAACCGAACGTTTGGATAAGATAAGAAACTTTTTTGAATCAGCCGGAATCAGCACTCAGATTACCACCGATGTTACCGGTTTGCTCTGGAGCAAGCTGCTCATCAATGCCGGGATTAACCCTTTAACCGGAATCACCGGCCTGCACAATGGAGAATTGCTCGATTTTGAAGAAACTGGGGAAATAATGCATAAAATGGTGGATGAAGCTATGGAGATAGTGTCGCAGAAAAGGATTCGGCTTGTGTATGAAAATCCCCGGGAAAAGGTTGATTCAGTCTGTCATGCCACGGCTCGCAATATCTCTTCCCTGCTTCAGGATCTATCCAAAAAGAAAAAGACCGAAATCGATTTTATAAACGGTGCTATCGTCAGGGAAGGAGACAATGGAGGGATTAGAACCCCCATTAATC